>NZ_JADBUB010000187.1:0-32287 GCF_020245865.1 Microcystis sp. M169S2 | reverse complement strand
GACTCGGTTAACAATTTTTAATATTCCTTGTTGACACCCTTACTGACAAAGAAAAAACTGAAATCAAGTCAGGATAAGGGTTGGAGTGCTTACTGCAAAAATTGTTAAGAAAGATCCCTATAAGGGATAGCTTGATAAGGGGGGGCATCTGATAATTTTTAACGCCTACCTACTTAGGGTCAAGTATGCCACACAAAGGGCGATCGAGCATTTAATCACTAATCGACAACTGCCCCTAACAAAACCCGACAATACCCCTTTAAAGTCTCCACTCGCTCGCTAATTATCCGTAAACGCTTCTCCCGTCCTTGCCGCGCTGAGGCCAAAAATAACCAGTCCGTCTCCAGCAATCGCCACGATCGATATAGTTCCGTCTGGACCGTGCGCCAACGATTAGCCACCTCTGGGCTGAAATTGTCATCATTTAGTGACAATATCTCCCCTTCTAGACAGGTTTGTAAAGCTTGAAAAGATTGTAACCCCGTGGAAGCATCCCCATCCAGAAGGGCAAGACTGAAATCCTCCAGTTTTCTTAACAAAGATTTGTAGGCTTGATGGTAATTTGTCGGTAGCATCCAATACAAAGCGCGTTAGAATTTGTTACATAAGATTAACGATTTGCCGTCACGGTTGCAAGTCCTCCTCCCGACCAGAGACAAAAACTTAAAAGAATCCCGCCCTTTTCGCCGATCGATCCGATTCCAGTGTTAGAGAGTTAAGTAATCTGGCATCCCTTCGGCCTAATAATTTTCTAGTTATCCGTCTCCACCACCCCTATTATCCATCTCCCCCATCTAACCATGAACGCCATCACTGCCACCCAACCAGAAACCCTCACCGCTCTTCCCCGGGCCACGGAACCGAAAAAAGCGTTAGTTTTACCCGATTGGCTGAAAGAATGCCTAATTACCTACGAAAACGACCCCCAGAATCCCGATAGCGGTTTAATCTGTCGGGCCTTTAATTTCGCTCACAAACTCCACGAGGGGCAGTATCGCAAATCCGGGGAACCCTATATCGCCCATCCCATAGCCGTGGCGGGATTACTGCGAGATCTGGGGGGTGATGGGGCAATGATCGCGGCGGGATTCCTTCACGATGTGGTGGAAGATACGGAAGTCACCCCCGAGGAAATCGAGGATAGATTCGGTGTCGAGGTGCGTAATTTGGTGGAAGCGGTGACAAAACTCTCCAAATTCAACTTTTCTAGCAAAACTGAACGGCAAGCGGAGAATTTTCGCCGAATGTTCCTGGCGATGGCTCAAGATATCCGCGTTATCGTGGTCAAATTAGCCGATCGCCTGCACAATATGCAAACCCTCGAACACCTTAACCCGCAACAGCAGCAACGCATCGCCCTCGAAACTAGAGAAATCTTTGCTCCTCTGGCTAACCGTTTAGGGATTGGGCGATTTAAATGGGAATTAGAGGATTTATGCTTTAAATACCTCGAACCCGATGCTTATCGCACCGTGCAGTTATTGGTATCGGAAAAACGCATCGATCGAGAGTCCCGCATCGAAACCGTTACTAACACATTGCGGGAAAAATTGCAAGAAATTGGCATAAAAGTTCTTGATTTACAAGGTCGCCCCAAACATCTCTACGGCATTTATCATAAAATGCACAATCAGGGTAAAGAATTCGAGCAGATTTATGATATTGCCGCCGTCCGCATTATCGTCGAAACTAAAGAGGAATGTTATCGTTGTTTAGCTGTAGTTCACGACCAATTTACTCCGATTCCTAACCGTTTTAAAGACTATATCGGTTTACCAAAAGCTAACCGTTATCAATCCCTCCATACCACCGTTGTTGGTTTAAATGCCCGCCCCCTAGAAGTGCAGATTCGCACCCTAGAAATGCACCATGTTGCTGAATACGGTATTGCAGCCCATTGGAAGTATAAAGAAACCGGTTCTAGTCAGACAACTTTAACCGCCGAGGATGAAAAATTTGCTTGGCTGCGTAATCTGCTCGACTGGCAAAAAGACCTTAAAGATGGCCAAGAATACATGGATGGCCTCAAAAATAATTTCTTTGAAGAAGATATCTATGTTTTTACCCCCAAAGGTGATGTGGTGGCCCTAGCCCAAGGCGCGACACCGGTAGATTTTGCCTATCATATTCATAGCGAAGTAGGTAATCAGATGAAAGGGGCAAGGATTAATGGTAAATGGTCAGTTCTTGATGCTCCCTTGCAAAATGGTGATCTGGTGGAAATTCTCACCAGCAAAAATAGTCACCCTAGTTTAGATTGGTTAAATTTTGTCGTTACTCCTAGCGCCAGAAATCGCATCCGGCAATGGTACAAAAAATCGCGCCGAGAAGAAAATATTAGCCGAGGTCGTGATTTATTAGAGAAAGAATTGGGTAAAACTGGCTTCGATGCCCTGCTGAAATCGGAACGAATGCAATCGGTGGCTAAACAGTGCAATTATGTGGCAGTAGATGATTTATTGGCGGCTTTGGGTTACGGCGAAGTTACCCTAAAAAATGTGGTTAATCGTCTGCAAGAAACAGTTAAAAATCAACAGGAAATTTTAACGGTCAAAAATCCGCCCGATGTCCTAACTGATTCCCAATTGATTCTACCACCTTCTCCCGTTCAAAGGGCTTTACCCGTTAGTAAATCACCGATCGCCGGTGTGGAGGGATTAGTCTATCGTTTGGCTGGTTGTTGTTGTCCTTTACCCGGAGAAAATATTACTGGTATAGTTGCCCATGCGGGGGAAGGTATTGTTATTCACCGTCAGGGCTGCTCGAATGTGGAAAAAGCCGAAGCTGAACGCTTAATTCCTGTTAGTTGGAATCCTATAGATGACCAGGGACGTTATCCAACTTATCCGGTAAATATTCAGATTGAAGTGATTGATCGCGTCGGGGTTTTAAAAGATATTCTCTCTCGTTTAAGTGACCAAAATATTAACGTTCGCAATGCCGGAGTTAAGACTAATTTCGGCAAACCCGCTTTAATTTCCCTGAAAATTGAAGTAAAAGACCTGCAACAATTTGAACGCTGTGTTACTCAAATTAAGCTGATGAGCGATGTTTTAAACGTTCGTCGCATCAGTCAGGTAAAAAGCGATCGAGAGTAAGTTAAACCTAAAATTTCTGCTAATATCCCCCAAACTTCAGAGCCCCTTAGCTGTTGAAGTGCGATGCTGACACTGACTAAAACCACGAGGGCAATATCGGCACTTTTTGTCACCGAACAGCGTAGGATCGATAATTAATCTGAGCGCAAAAATCCCTATGTTATTATCCCTACTCTCAGTCATCAGTTTTCTGATTAGTTTTCTGGTGGTTGCCCTGATTAAACAACGTTTTAGCCCAGGGCAGAATTAGGGGTGTTATTTATGTAGAACTCAGGCTCTCATAGTCTATAGCATCAAAAACACCATCGCTTAGATACAAGCGCTGGCTGTTAGGGGGTTGCGGTTGTGCGGATTTCCCGATCGCACCACGCCAGATTCTGATCATTTGGTCTTGTTCTTTCCAGAATGCCCCCGGATAGGGATGGGTGGTGGCGCGCACCAGAAGGTCCACCTCGGTGACGGTCATCGTCGGATCAATTTGCCCATCTTCGGGAGTCCTTCCAGGCCATTCAGTCGCTTGAGAGTCATCTTGTGGTCTTGGTTGTAAGCGATCGCTAATTAGTTCTGGCCAGATGCGACCGATCAACTGCTGGTGAGCAATCGCCACCCGTTGATAAAGAGTCGTTGCTGTTTCATCAGCAGCGATCGCTATTTTTTCCTGGGCTAAAATCGGGCCTGTATCCACCCCTTCATCTAATTGAAATAAAGTCACTCCTGTTTCAGGTAATCCTTTGATAATCGCCCAAGGAATAGAAGCGCGACCGCGGCCTACGGGCAGCAGTGTCGGGTGCATTCCTAGTACACCCCTTTTTACTGCCTGAAGAACTGGTGGTTTAGCGATTTGAGACCAACCAATGATGAACAGCCAATCGATTTCTCTCTCTTGCAGGGATTGAATAACTTCTGGAGCGTTGACACTACGAATTTTTACAACTTCTATACCTCGCTGCTGACAGAAAGAATCCACATAAATCCGCCCTGATTTATCTTGAGCGAGGTTATCTTTGAGAGTAATCACTAAGTCTAGTTTGCCACCTTGTTCGTAGATGGTTTCCATACAAGCAAGACCCAATTGTACACAGGTAACAAAAGCAAATTTCATAAAAACTGACCTTAATAAACTGGAGGTTTTTTAGTTAGATAACCAAAGGTTCTAAAAATGATAGTTACATCTCCCCAAAAGGATATCTTACTGGCATACTTACCATCCCATTCTCCCTTTTCTAAATCAGGCATATTATCGTAGGAATTGACTTGTGCTAATCCCGTTAACCCCGGTTTACAACCAGTGGAGCCGTTTCGCTCTCGTAGCCTGCACAGGTCTGTTTGAGAAGGTAGGGCGGGGCGAGGGCCAACTATACTCATATCCCCTCGTAAAATATTAATTAACTGGGGCAGTTCATCTATATTAGTCCGACGAATAAATTGGCCAATACGAGTAATCGTTAAAGAATTAGCCTGCGCGGAAGGAACTTGGGCCGCATTAACCGCCATACTCCGAAACTTCAGCAGTTCAAACAATTTTCCCTTTTGGCCGACCCGCTGTTGTCGAAATAGCGGCGAAGCACCATCCTCTAGATAAATGGCTAGGGCGGTTAATAACATGAGCGGAGATAGAATTAATAAGGCGATCGCCGCTAAGATAATATCTAACAGACGTTTTCCGTAAGAACTATACATAGATCAACACCAACTTTCACAATTTAAGCTAGAGAAAGAACAGCGAAAACCCAGACACGATCAAGTTTTCCCCTTGTTACTTTTGACTTTTTACTTGGTATAACCTCTAATCCCCCCAATTGTCAAAGCCTGAAAAGCAGTTTGAAAGGCTTCCGCGTACTTCATTCCCGCCTGTCCACCTCGGTAGGCAGCTAAACCCGTCAGGATTTCAGGGCTACGAGGGTGAGGAAAATCTCTCATCACTCCTCGATAAGAACGCAGGGCTTCGATTTTTTGTTTCAAGCAAGTTTCGCCGATTTCAAAGAAGGTATCGGGAGAAAAGCTATTGCCTTGCACGGGAAAAGACCAATCCGTTGCCGATAAAATCTCCATAAAGTATAGTCCCCGTAAGGAGGGTAAGTCCGAGCGACGCTGAAATAATCTGGCAGCTGCCTGACAAGCGATCGAGGTATGATGGTGGTCGTTGTTCAGATCGTGAGGATGATGAGTAAAGATAATATCTGCCTGAGTTTGCTGGATGGCCTGCTCGATAAACTGCACTAGCTCTAGATGGGAAATCGTATTAAATTGTATATTCGGAAAATTACCCAAAATTGCGCTTTTAAAACCAATTATAGTTTTAGATGCCTTAATATCTTCCAATAAATCCGGCAAATCCGGACGCTGACGGCGGGCATCCACCTGACCAGATAAGATACAAGGGTACACGGCAACGCCTTGAGCGGCAAGAGCGGCGGCAGTGCCACCACAGCCCAAGACTTCATCGTCGGGATGAGCTACAATAATTAAAACTGTCATGCTTCTCTGGGGAAACTTATAGGTCAAGACAAGAAACTCCCCCTTATCTTACTATTGATGGTAAAATTTGCGGGAAATCTAAATCACAAGAAAGCCGACTAAATATTTTATTGCTCCATTGTTAGGGCTAATCGCTCCTATAGAGTAAAGGGAGCTTGCCAATCAAGGGTTTTTTGAATTTGGCTAGTATTAAGATGGAAATTGATGCAACCCGCTTTTGAACGCCACGATTCCTTGATGTTGCCTAAAAAATAGTAAGATTAATCATCATGGCCAGTTGTATTAATTGTCTGATAGTAAAAAACAATGAGGAATATCGGTAAGACTTCCATGACCTTTCTTGTTAGTTAATTTGCTAGGAATCTTTGAGTATTACTATATTATTATTAACTACTTAGGAAACCTAGTAGCATGGCTAAGTTTACCTCTGATTCTAGGATTAATTGTTCTCAGATAAATTTATCTGAACAAGAGAGTTAGCGAGCATAATTTATCAGTGACAAGAAAAGAATAATTTTTTTTGCTATGGACTGAGGGGTTATTCAAACCTAGAGAATGTTAGACTAAATCCTATTTAAAAATTATAGGGATCAGGGGGTAAAGAGCATCAGTAATTACTCAAATAGTTATTGAAGAAAGTCGTTTCTTTCACTCAAGAACTGATGGTTTTAATCTAGCAAAAACAGAGCTATTTACCTATTATCCCTCCTAACCAAGAGAAAAGAAAAAATTAATATTTATCGGATCAGGTTAGCTGATATGATTAGAGAGATGACTATCATTCCAAGGTCAATGAGCGCAAGAACGTTATTCGATAAAGTCTGGGACGCACACACGGTTAAGATTCTTCCCAGTGGACAGACACAATTATTCATCGGACTGCATCTAGTCCATGAAGTCACCAGTCCGCAAGCTTTTTCGATGCTGAGAGAAAGGGGTTTAAAAGTATTATTTCCAGGACGGACTATTGCCACCGTCGATCACATCGTCCCCACCGAAAATCAGGCGCGTCCTTTCCTTGACGATTTGGCCGAGGAAATGATCCGGGCGATCGAAACTAATGTTCAAACCAATAATATTCCTTTCTACGGCATCGGTTCCGGCAATCAGGGCATAGTTCATGTGATCGCTCCCGAACAGGGACTAACCCAACCCGGTATGACGATCGCCTGCGGTGACTCCCACACCTCCACCCACGGCGCTTTTGGTGCGATCGCTTTTGGCATCGGCACTTCCCAAGTACGCGATGTTCTTGCTACCCAAACCCTATCCCTATCGAAATTAAAAGTGCGTCGAGTGGAGGTAAACGGCGATTTAAACCCCGGGGTCTATGCTAAAGATGTAATTCTCCATATTATCCGTCAATTGGGCGTTAAAGGCGGTGTTGGTTATGCCTACGAGTATGCTGGTAGTACAATTGAACGGATGTCCATGGAAGAAAGGATGACGATTTGTAACATGGCGATCGAAGGTGGGGCCCGATGTGGTTATATCAACCCCGATCAAATCACCTACGATTACCTCAAAGGTCGTGATTTTGCACCCAAAGACTGGGAAAGTGCGGTTAATTGGTGGGAAAGCATTAAAAGCGATGCCGATGCGGTTTATGACGATGTGGTGGTCTTCGATGCCGGTGAAATCGAACCCACCGTTACTTGGGGGATTACTCCGGGCCAAGGAATCGGGGTTAACGAAGTCATTCCCACTCCCGAAAGTTTACCAGAAAGTGAAAGAGCGATCGCAGAGGAAGCCTATCAATACATGAAACTCACCCCCGGCACCCCGATTAAAGGCACAAAAATCGATGTCTGCTTCGTCGGTAGCTGTACTAACGGCCGGATCAGTGATCTGCGCGAAGCGGCCAAATTTGCCCAAGGTCATCGTGTTGCCCCCCATGTGAAAGCTTTTATCGTCCCCGGTTCCGAAAGAGTCAAAAAACAGGCGGAAGCGGAAGGATTAGACCAAATTTTCCTAGCATCGGGCTTTGAATGGCGCGAGGCTGGCTGTTCCATGTGTTTAGCCATGAATCCTGATAAATTGCAGGGAGATCAGATCAGCGCCTCCTCCTCCAATCGTAATTTTAAAGGTCGTCAAGGTTCCGCTTCCGGGCGTACTTTGTTGATGAGTCCGGCGATGGTTGTAGCGGCAGCGATTAAAGGGGAAGTCACCGATCCCAGGGAGTTGTTACAGTAGTTATCTCAATGGTGAGATAGGAAGGAGTCAGTCCCGATGAAAAAATTTTCACCACCAGAGATGGAAGTGGTACTTTTCCCTCCTGCCCCCTGCCTCCTGCCTCTTTCAAGTCAGGAGTCAGGAGTCAGGAGATTATTTTTATTTGTTCTCCCCTCTCCCATCTCCCATCTCCCATCTCTACAATAATTACTCGCAACCAGAAATACATTAGGTTCACATCATACTTTGTGCTTTTTGTCAAAAAAACTTTTTTTTTGCAATAAAACTACACAAAAAAAAGATCATCGTTGTGGGTGAAATTGACTAATTTACCCGTTTTAATTAGGATCACCTTCTAGGTGTGGTAAGGGTTTCAACCATTGTTGCCCAAAAAAGCACAGAATAACCCATTGTGAAATTCTATCAAATCGCTGTAACCAGCATAACGTCGTTGTTAAATAAAAATCTTTCTCAATTAATTCTTAAGAATTTATAAATATTGCGGAATGTTAATTTAAATATTCTCAAGTTTTTGCATTCAATAAATAACTTTTGCTTATCTTTGTCCAACATTGGGTTAGAAGTCAGGAGTCAGTTATCAGTTATCAGTTATCAGTTATCAGTTCACTGAGAAAACTCCCCACACCCTACACCCCACACCCTACACCCTACACCCTACACCCTACACCCCACTTCCCACTCTCTTTTAATTTGACTGCCATAATTGCCAAGCTTTAACGAGATTTCCTCCCATCAAGGCAGCCACTGCATTTAAAGTCTTAATTTCCTCACTATCCGGATTTAATTTTCTGGCCTGATCTAAGACTTTTTGGGCTGCTTGCGGTTGCCAATCGTAGAGATAAATAAAACCTTGATAAGCATAATGATAGGGATTATGGGGGTCAATTTTAATCATTTCCTCCGTGGCTTTTATTGCCCCTGCCACATCCTGTTGTAGTACCTTAGAAATTGCTAATCCGTAGGCTAAAGATAATTTATCGGGGGGGTTTTGTTGCTGTAAACGATAGGAAAAAGCTTTGTCTGCTTGCAGCACATAATCCTGAATCGAATCGTATTGATTGATACGATTAGTTAACTGAAAAATTGGCTCAATACCCGTTAATCCTTGACCAATATTAGCAGACTTTAAGCGCAATTGGGTGACTAAATCTAATTGGGGCGTTGCTAACTTGGGAACTTGAGGATCGATAGTAATTTGAGCATTAGTTTTAATCGGATAGGTTTCGCCAGTTTCCCGATTGAGATAGACAGCAGATAAGCGATAAACTCCGGGGGTTGCTGCCGACTGCATGGCGGTTTTTTCAGTGACTTCAAAACCTTTTTGTTGCTCTTCTGGAGTTAATTTTTCTGCCATTAATCCCCCCATAGCAATACCATGATCGTGCATCCAATAATCCTTACCGTCCACTTCTTGCCAGTTTAAAATCACTATCCCTGACTTTAATTGTTGCCAGTCTCCTGCCCATTTGTAAACCACGGGAATTGGTTGATTAGGAGAGGCTTTTTCGGCAATGGCAATCTCTCTTAATTCCACCTGTATTGGAGCAGTTCCAAGGGGTTTAACCGTGACGGAAGGATATATTTTACGGTGTAGAGAAAGGGTACTATCATCCGGTAGCTGCCAAGTTTTCTCCACTTGGAAATCTGGCCCAGTGGCGACTCGATTAACAATTTTTTTCTGGACATCGGGGACGGAACCCTGTTCACCAGTTTTAGTTAAAAACCAATCTAAAGAATTGACATCCTTTTCTATATCTTCTTCCCTAACTCCCACCTGTCTGCCGGCAACCTGGGAATTATGTTTACCACCGTAGAAAGAGAAAGTATGTTGATTTAATTCCGGGGTGGAAGGTAAAACCCCTAGGGTGCTGCGAAGATAGGGAGAATCGCCTAGAATCTCTTTAACTACTTCTTCCTGCTGCCAGCCAGTTTTTAAATAGGGATGGTGTTGTAATTCGGGACTGAAAACGTTAGTAATTATATCTCCCCCCAAGGGAAATAAATTTAAGCTGGTGAGGATAGCGGCAATAGTTATAGTTCCCCAACGGATACTGGGGGCAAAACGACCGCGCCAAGATAATAAACCAATGGATAAAATTAAGGATAAAGTCGGTAAAAGCGGCAAAATATAACGAGCATCTTTATTGATATTGAGGGATGATAATAGGTATCCCCCCAGCAGAAAAACTCCTAACCAAATCCACACAGGACGATTAACCTTATCTTCGGTTTTTCTATGACGTAAGGAGATTAATAATCCCACCACGGGAACTAATAACAATACCCAAGAAAGAAAATAGGGTAAAACTTGGGCGTAAAATGTCCAGGCATCTGGACTGGTAAGAGGCGGGTCTCCCTCCAAAATGGCCGAATCTACCGTGGCACGTTTGCCTGCGGTTAACATTAATAACCAATTCGTCCGATACCAGGGAAACATTAACCATGCTGCCGTCAAAAAACTGAGCATTAATTGCGCTAGATTGCCCCAACGTTTTCGCCGGAGATTTTCGCCCAATACCCACAAAATCGGTAAAAAGAGGAAAAATAGGGCGGTTTGTTTGACTAACATCCCTAAACCGAAAGAAATCCCGAAAGCGATCGCTTTTAGCCAGCCTCCACCACTAAATCGCCACCATGTCAAGCAAAAGTAAGAAAACGTTACAATTGCCGCTAAGGGAAAGTCTAAGAGATATTCGAGGCGATAATAGTATAAACCGGGGAGAAATTGACAGATTAAGACCGCCCAGAGTGCTACAGTCCCATTAAAGAGGATAATTCCCAATCCATACACAGAAAAGAGCAGTAGGGCGCTATAGATGGCCATTACCCACATACCCGCGTCAAGACTAATACCAAAGAGATTAAAGAAGGGAATCGTTAAAAGATAGGTTAAAGGGGGAATTTTCGGCGACATTAGCCATAAACTGCGCCACCAATCCCCATCAAACCAGCGCGGATTTTGGAAAGCTTGGGTATAGATAATCCCACCGTTGAGATAATCGGCCTGATCCCAAGCAGGAATAGTATGATCGAGACTAAACCAGAATCTATCGACTAATATCCCCAATATCCAAATAATACTGACAATAATTAATCCCTGTCTCCCCTCTAGCGATCGCTTCAAAATGACTTCTCCCTAGTGCAACTCTCAATTATTCTGCCACGCTCTCAAGCGCCCCTGAAAAAATCGCCAGCAAGAAACACCAGACCGATCGGGGTAAAATAAAGATTTAGTGAAAAATTGTAACAGGAACTTGACAAATGCGAGTGGTGATCGTTGGTGCAGGGTTAGCGGGAATGGCAACAGCTATCGATCTGGTCGATGCGGGCTGTACAGTAGAAATCTTAGAATCTCGTCCCTTTGTCGGTGGAAAAGTCGGTAGTTGGGTAGATGCGGACGGTAATCACATCGAGATGGGCTTGCACGTCTTTTTTGGCTGTTACTATAATCTTTTTGAGTTAATGAAAAAAGTGGGCGCTTTTCAATCCCTACTGCTCAAAGAACACACCCACACTTTTATCAACGAAGGGGGAAAAATCGGCGAATTAGACTTCCGTTTCGCCGCAGGTGCGCCTTTTAACGGTTTAAAAGCCTTTTTTACCTCCTCCCAACTCTCGGCAGCCGATAAAATCTTTAATTCTCTGGCCTTAGGTACAAGTCCCATCGTCCGCGGTCTGATAGACTTTCAAGGAGCGATGAAAACGATTCGGGATCTGGACTCGATTAGTTTTGCCGATTGGTTTCGTAGCCATGGCGGTAATGACGGCAGTTTAAAAAAAATGTGGAATCCGATCGCCTATGCCTTAGGATTTATCGATACGGAAAATATCTCGGCCCGTTGTATGCTGACGATTTTCCAATTTTTCGCCGCTAAAACCGAAGCTTCCGTCCTGCGGATGTTAGAAGGTTCCCCCCACGAATACCTGCATAAACCGATTATTAACTATCTGGAGGCCCGGGGTGCCAAAATCTCTACCCGTCGTCAAGTGCGGGAAATTCTCTATTCTGGAGAGGGCGAAAATCTGCAAGTTAATGGCATGATCGTCGCTAACGGAGAAACCACGGAAACTATCACCGCAGATGCCTATGTTTGCGCTGGTGATGTCCCTGGTGTTCAGCGTCTTATTCCCCAAGATTGGCGAAAAATGCCGATTTTTGACAATATTTTCCGACTAGAAGCCGTCCCCGTCGCCACGGTACAATTGCGTTTTGACGGTTGGGTGACGGAGTTAAATGATGCCGAAAAACGCCGACAACTGCAAAAAGCGGTGGGAATTGACAATCTTTTGTACACCCACCAAGCGGATTTTTCCTGTTTTGCAGATCTTGCTCTCACCAGTCCTAGGGATTATTATCGCCCCGGAGAAGGTTCTTTATTACAGTTGGTTTTAACCCCCGGTGACCCTTTTATTAAAGCTAAAAATGAAGATATTGCCCAGCACGTTTTAGCGCAAGTCCATCAGTTATTTCCCTCCTCGCGGGAGTTAAAGATGACTTGGTTTAGCGTGGTGAAATTGGCCCAGAGTCTCTATCGGGAAGCACCGGGGATGGATGTCTATCGTCCCTCGCAAGCGACTCCTATTGCTAACTTTTTCCTTGCTGGCAGTTATACCCAACAGGATTACATTGATAGCATGGAAGGAGCCACTTTATCCGGTAAACAGGCAGCCAAGGCCATCCTACAACAGGCCGAGCGCCGGAAATCTTTAGCCACGGTTTGAGCAAACAGTAGGCAATCTCCTCCCTTAAGAAGGGATTGCCTCTAGATTTGTTTTCAGTGGCAAAAGATAACCGCTATAGTTAACTTGGCAAGTCAGCCTCTCAAGCCAAGCTATACAAAAAAGACCGATCGAGCTAGACTCGTAAAAAGATCACTCCATCTAGAAGGCTTACCCTAGACTGGAAAGAACATCGGAAAAATCTCGTCAGAAATAGGAGTCAATCGAGTTTATGCCAGAGCTTGCTGTACCATTAGAGCTTGATTTCACCAGCGAAACCTATAAATCAGCCTATAGTCGCATTAATGCCATCGTTATTGAAGGCGAATACGAGGCCAATAGCAATTATATTCAATTAGCAGACATCCTCACCGATAACAAAGAAGAATTACACCGTCTGGCAAAAATGGAAAACCGTCACATGAAAGGTTTTCAAGCTTGCGGCCAAAATTTGAAAATCACTCCTGATATGGATTATGCCAGAGAATTCTTTGCCTCTCTGCACGATAACTTCCAAATTGCCTACGCAGAAGGTAAAATTGTTACCTGTTTATTGATCCAATCTTTGATTATCGAAGCTTTTGCGATCGCTGCCTATAATATTTATATTCCTGTTGCTGATCCTTTTGCCCGTAAAATTACTGAAAGCGTAGTTAAAGACGAATATTTACATCTCAATTTTGGCGAAGAATGGCTAAAAGCTAACTTTGAAACCGCTAAAGAGGAATTAGAAGCTGCAAATCGCGCTAATCTACCCATTGTCTGGAGAATGCTCAATCAAGTCGAGGATGATGCTCGCGTCCTCGCTATGGAAAAAGAGGCCCTCGTGGAAGACTTTATGATTAGCTACGGGGAAGCGTTAAGCAATATTGGTTTCAGTACCCGTGATATCATGCGGATGTCTGCCTACGGATTAACTGCCGTCTAAAGCTTGAGCATCGAGATTTCTTTTTTTCCATGCTGCCGCTCAACACAGAGCGGCTCTTTTGTGTATTATATTTAAGAGTCTTAACGATTTCTTAGCAATATCCTAATTTTTATCTAGTGCCATCTAGTCTAACGAAAGAACAATCAATGTTTGGTCTTATAGGTCATCTTACCAGTTTAGAACACGCCCAATCGGTCGCCGACGATCTAGGTTATCCTGAATATGCTAACCAGGGATTAGATTTTTGGTGTGCTGCCCCCCCGCAAATTGTCGATGATTTTCATGTCACCAGCATCACGGGGCAAACCATCAGAGGAAAATATATCGAATCCTGTTTTTTACCAGAGATGTTGTCGAATCGTTGGGTAAAGTCTGCTATTCGTAAGGTGCTAAATGCCATGGCACTCGCTCAAAAAAGTGATATCAATATCACCGCACTCGGCGGTTTTTCTTCAATTATTTTCGAGGAGTTTAATCTCAAAGATAATCGACAGGTGCGCAATATCGAGCTAGATTTTGGCCGTTTTACCACCGGTAACACCCACACCGCTTACGTCATCTGCACTCAGGTGCAAACCCTCGCTGACAAAATGGGCATCGATTTAGCTCAATCTACCATCGTGGTTTGTGGGGCCACCGGAGATATCGGCAGTGCTGTTTGTCGTTGGTTAAATGAAAAAACCGATACAAAGGAACTAATCTATGTGGCACGCAATCAAGAGCGTTTACAATCTCTCCAAGAGGAGTTAGGACGCGGTAAAATTCTCCCCCTAGAGGAGGCTTTACCCCTGGCTGATATCATTGTTTGGGTGGCTAGTATGCCTAAAGGGGTGGAAATTGATCCAGATAAACTCAAGCGCCCCTGTCTTATTATTGATGGTGGTTATCCGAAAAATTTAGGCATGGTGTTAAATGCCCCCGATATTTCGGTGATTAAGGGCGGTATTGTCGAGCATTCCCTCGATATTGACTGGAAAATTATGAAAATCGTTAATATGGATATTCCCTCTCGTCAAATGTTTGCCTGTTTTGCTGAGGCGATTTTATTGGAGTTGGAGGGTTGGCAAACTAATTTTTCCTGGGGACGCAATCAAATTACCGTCCCTAAAATGGAACAAATCGGCGCAGCTTCCCGCAAACACGGGTTTCAACCTTTGTTATTTTAATTAATTTATCTAGAATGTCATTGGGTTCATCCCACAACCCACTGCTAAGTTCAGCAATCAAAGAATCATCGATTGGCCTTGGATCCATCGCTTTTCTCTATGTTTTCAACCCATCAAGTCTATTTGCAGGGTGAGCGCATCTTAACAATTCTTGACAAAATGAACTTTATGTGATTTGCTTACCCAGAGAGCGATTCAGACATATTTGAGGAGAATTTGCCATCTCAATTGTTGAGCAAAAATTGACCAAATGGGTCGATTTCGCAACTATTCTCATTGACTGGTATCACTTGAAATGCCCACACAACAAACGGATCAAAAAATTGGTCAATTGTCAATAGCGTTTGAGATGCTCTCACCCTGAATCATCCGACTCTTTATACTCAGGTCAAAAACTGGTTTGAGCAAGCTCAAGCACATCAATTTGATGGTATTTAATTTAGTTATGATTACCGTCTGGAAAAAGGTCATCATCGCCTTGAAAAACGTTGGTGTTGGGCTGTACCCTTAGAAGCTTTCGGCGGTCTTTATCAACAAGCTCAATGGCGAGGACTTCAAAGTATTATCATGGTTAAACGAGTTCGTCATCTTTGGAATAAAACCACTTGTGAAGTCCAATTTTATCTCAGTTCTCTCCCTGCTGATGCTCAAAAAATAGGTAATGCTATTCGTAAGCATTGGGGCATTGAAAATCAGGCTCATTGGATTTTAGATGTTACTTTTAATGAAGATAAATGTCGGATTCGCTCAGGCCACAGCCCTCGTAATTTTGCCTTCTTGAGACGAGTAGCACTTAACGCTCTTAACCAGGAATCCACTTACCGACGTAGTCTGGCACAAAAAAGTCAACGGGCGGCCATGGATAATAACTATATGATGGCTATGCTGAAAGCCTTTTGTCAAGCCTAATTGAGATGCTCTTACCCCGACATGATGGTATCTGGAATTTATTTGGTCAGATAGGAGAGAAACAGGAAAGAATTGAAATATTGGATTGGTATCATTTAATCGAAAACCTCTAGAAAGTTGGGGGGTCATTCCAGGGAATTGAGGAGGTAAAATGTTTTCTATGGAAGGGGGAAGTGGACGCGGCTATCTCTTGTTTTGAAGGATGGTCAGAGCCGCAAGTGGAGAATTTTATTACGTATTTGAACAAGCATAAACATCGAATTGTCAATTATGGTTATTTGCAAGCAGAGGGTATTTCCATTGGCTCTGGCTCCGGGTCATCAAAAATTAAACAAATTGCTCATCGTCTTAAAATTACTGGTGCAAGTTGGAAATCTGGTAATGTACTGCAAGTCCTTCTTCATCGCTGTGCTTATCTAAATGGTTGCCTTTTTTAACTTTTTTATTGATCTCATTAAGCATTTCTAGTTATTGCAAAGGTGAGATGCTCCCAATTTAATCTCTCTAAACGAACACCTGTTCTCACTGGCTTATATGTAAAGTTTTGTGTAGAAGCTCAACATTTCTGAATTGTGGTATACTGTGACTTGTGGCAGTCTTTTAATATTCATAATCAAAAACTATAGATGTTTACTTCCTACGCTCAGAACTTTGAAGATGTAATTCTCAATCGAATTTTTAAAGATAAAGAATCGGGTTTCTATATCGATATCGGAGCGCACCATCCCGTTTACGATTCAGTTACAAAAGCTTTTTACGACCGAGGTTGGCGGGGTATAAATGTAGAACCCATACGGGATTTTTTTGAACTCTTACAGCGAGATAGACCCGAAGATGTTAATTTAAACTTAGCGGTTGGCGAGCAAAAAACAACACTTGAATTTTTCGAGTTACAGGGTAGTGGTTTTTCAACACTCGATAGCAATATCGCCATCAAACTAGCTGCCGAGAGGCAATTAGCTCTATCTTGTTACGAGGTAAGCGTTACTACCCTCTCCGAAATCTGCCAGAAATATGGCTCTATTGCCATTGATTTTCTTAAGATCGACGTAGAAGGATGGGAAGAGCAAGTAATAGCGGGAAACGATTGGGACACTTTCAGACCTACCGTAATTATTATTGAAGCGACTATTCCTAATTCTCCCGTTCGTCGTGAGACTAATATTGCCAGTTTCTTACAGGAAAAAGGCTATGATTTAGTTTATTTTGACGGATTAAATGATTATTACCTAGCGAAAGAGTCTAGTCAATTTAGATTTCATTTTCAAACTCCTCCTAACGTCTTCGATAATTTTAGTATTTTTAGACTTAAAGATTTAACCGATCAAACGATTCTTCTAAATAAAAGTATACAAGAACGAGATAGAGAAATCACCATATTAAACCAATGTTTGGAAGACGAACGATTTGAATCTAAACGTCTATCTCGAGAGCTAAAAAAACTAAAATTGTTTAAAGATGAGCAAATCAAATACTATCAAATCAAAGAAAGTGAACTACAAATACTAATATCTCAACTGAACCACAAGATTCTAGATTTAGAAGCCTTAAAAACTGATTTATACCAAGCCCAAGAGAAAATTTTAGCCATGGAAAGTAGTAAATTTTGGAAACTTAGATATTTTTGGTTTCGCTTGAGAAAACGACTGGGAATCTCTGGGGATTAAATAATATAACAAAACTTGATTGCGACAGAAAAAATTTAGCAATATATGAAATTTTGAATTGGCGGAGTCAAGAAATAATAGCAAACCAATTAATTTTTTGTACAAGGAACTACAAATGAGTCAAGAACTAGAGATGAAGGTCGAGTCCAATTTATCTTCATTTGCCAGCGGTCAAAATCAAAAAAGATTGGCAATTATCACAATTTGTTCTAATAACTATTTCCCTTACGCTAGAGTTTTATTTTCCTCTCTGCGTCGCTATCATCCAGAAGCAGCCCTATTTTTATGCCGAGCCGACAATAAATCAAACTTAGAATTAGGCATCGAAGGGGTCAAAATTATTGAGGTACAAGATTTAGATATACCTAATTTTTTTGATTTTGCTTTTCGGTACGATATAATGGAGTTTAACACAGCAGTTAAACCATTTGTAATACGACTACTGTTGGAAAAATGGGATTTTGGGCGAGTCATTTATCTGGATCCTGATATCGAGTTATTTGCCCCGATGACCGTTGTTATTGAAGCACTCGCAAAAGGTGCGGATTTTGTTTTAACTCCCCACATCACTGCACCAGCCGAAACGGATTACTATCCGGACGATATCGCAATGATGAGGTCTGGAATTTATAATCTCGGCTTTTTGGCCGTTAGTAACAGTGAGTCTACTCTAATTTTTCTTCATTGGTGGGGGAGACGACTAAGATTTTACTGCTTAAATCAAATTGACAGGGGGATTTTTGTCGATCAAAAATTTATCGATCTACTACCGAGTTTCTGCGAGCGGGTGAAAATTTTACGCCATCCTAATCTTAATGTCGCCTATTGGAATTTATGGCAACGTAATTTAGAAAAAACTCCAGAAGGATGGCGAGTTAACGGAGAACCTTTAATCTTCTTCCATTTTAGTGGAATCGACGTTAAAAGTCCTGCCCGTCTTTCCAAGCACACCTCTAGGTATAAAGAGAATTTAGAACCTGTTCTACAAAATTTAATCTCCTACTATATCGCTCAGTTAAAACAATTTGGCATTAAGGAAATTCAAATGCTGGATTACGGTTACGGTAGTTTTAGCAATCAAGTTCCGATCACTAATCTGATGCGATGGTGCTATAGAGAAATCGAGGAGACTTGGGTAGATAATCCCTTTCAAACTTTCCATAAATTTCTCAATGAACCCTACTGGCAAGGTGCTGCAAAAGGCCTATATCCTTTGACTAATTTAATGTACTATTTTTGGGCGAAAGAGTCCAATCTACAGAAGCTATTCGATCTAGACGATCCCGATGGACGAAAAAATTACGCTAAATGGTTTATTCAAAACGCCACCGAACACCGCATTGACGAATATTTTGTGTCTCCTATTCTCGAGCGCTTTGCCGAACAATTTAGCTTACCCCGCCCGTCCTCATCTCACCGTCCCATCGATCCAAGCGAATATGATGTTTGTGTTATCGGCTACCTTAAAGCCGAGATGGGAGTGGGACAAGCGGGGCGATCGGTTTTGAAGAGTTTGGCGACGACTGGGGCGAGAGTCCGGGGCTTTAACGTATCCGTTAATGTGAGCGCCCGTCAATCCGATTGCTCTGTTGCGTCGCTTCTCTCGTCCATACCCGATGCCCGCGTACAGATTTACTCGGTTAATGCCGATCAACTCGCCGTCGTTTCCGAGGCAGTTGCCCCGTTATGTCAACGATCGTCCCAGTATCGAATTAATATGCCTTTTTGGGAAATCAGTCGGTTTCCCAGTGATTGGATCGCTTCCTATGGAGACTTCGACGAGGTTTGGGCTCCCACGCGCTTTATCCAAGCGAGTGTACAGGGAACTTTAGATCTGCCAGTTGTTTGGATGCCGCCTGCCGTTACCTTAACGGATTTCGAGTCGGTCGATCGAAGTCAATTTAACCTTCCTGCGGAGGCTTTTCTGTTCCTGTTCAACTTCGATTTTTCCTCCTACTCAACACGCAAAAACCCCCTGGCCGTGATCGAGGCTTACCGCCTCGCTTTTCGTCGTCGTCCCCTCAAAGTTGCCACTGCTCTGGTGATCAAAACAATGGGACGGGATGCGGACGGAAATAATTTAGAACGACTCTTGAAAATGACCGAGGAAGAATCAGACATCATTATTATTAACGAGCAAATGACTTACAGCGAAGTCCTTAGTCTAATGAATTGCTGCGATTGTTATGTCTCGCTACATCGCTCGGAAGGATTCGGTTACACTTTGGCGGAAGCCATGCTACTCGGCAAACCAGTGATTGCCACCGATTATTCTGGAACGAGAGACTTTGTCGATCAAACCACTGCGTTTCCAGTCAAGTATAGATTGAAATCCCTCGAAAAGGATGACTACCCTTTTGGGGAGGGACAGAAATGGGCTGACCCCGATCTCGACCATGCGGCCTGGCTGATGCGGAGAGTTATTGAAGATGAACCCGATACTGGCAGAATCGCCCTCGCAGGAAGACACAAAATTCAAAGTACCTATTCTCCCGATCTGGTCGGTCAAAACTATCTCGATCGCCTCCGAAAAATCGGTGTTCTTTAGACGCTATCGATAACCTTTTTGTTCAGGGTAATCGCACGTTGATTGAGTTCTGAAATTCTGAGAAGTTGGCCTAAAATTCGATGGCTAACTCAGGCTTGTGTCTGATACTAAATCCGTTGAGTATAGGATACTTATGAGGACAGGCAAAAGGCAAAAGTCAAAGGGTAGAATAAATAATCAGTTTTTAATAACTGGATTTAGTCTGAACCGATCACAAACATCTCTAGATAGGGTCTGCTGAAAAAGTTTTTCCTGGGGGTAGGAGTCAGGAGTCGGTCGTCAGTAGCCGGTCGTTTCAGGCTTTGTTGCCCTTGTTTTTTGTAACAAGTGATGTACTACAAGAAAGATAATGCAAGGTTTTTGAAAGTCCCAATCCTATTTTCGCAGCATGAACATCGGACTTTAACAGGTCAAAAGCTTTATTTTAAAAGGGTTTTACCATTATTCAGCAAGCCCTAGATATTCTACCGCTCTTCCGGGAGTCTTCGGAGAACCATAATCTTCTCCTATTTCTTACAACTAAACAAGAATTAAAAATGCTAGAATGAGAGTACGAGTAAGAGGTGATTTACGAGATTCGCTGGGATTGTTAAAGGGCTTAAACTGCGGAGGTATCTTCGAGCGAACACAACCCAAAGTCGGGCGGGTTTTTGTAAATCTTTACAACGGTTTATAACAATTAAAGTCCGAATCGATAAGTCGGGGAGGATCGCCATGAGGATTTCTAATGCTGTATTACTAATACCTAACCTTGAGGTTCAAGAGGAGGTTCCCGACCTCGTAAACATTAACGGGTTAACCCCTTACCAGGTGATCGGCGATTTCAACGGACAAGATATTGGTCGGCCTGAGGATGGGGTAACTCCCGCCCTGTCTGTGGAGCCTGACGGCGGGCCGATCCAAGGGTCAGAAAAACTGGTTAGCGTTGCTGCAACCTTTCAAGACCCGATTCAATCTCCTATTGCGATAAACTCATTGGATGACCAGTCGATCAGAGGGGGGGATGATAAACAAGTTCAGCCTGATCACTCTGCTCAAGAAGTTTTTGATGGTGGTGGGATCACTGCGTCGCCAGTATTGATGGCCTTCGACAATCAGGATGACTCTTCTCTGATGGAGGCTCAGGAAGCTAGTGTCATGAGGGTGGATACCGCCGTGGCAGCCACAATCCCGGTGGCAGTGCCCTTTACTCCAGTTTTGCCGCCAGCTGCGATCCCGGTGACAGTGCCCTTTACTCCAGTTTTGCCACCAGTAACTCAACCGATTACGATTTCTCCACCTAGAACTATTACTATTGGCGGACAAACAGTTGTGGTCGATCAACAACTGGTTAGTTCTGCGGTGAACGCTTTGTTTGCCTCGGTGAGATTTATGGAACAAGACCAATTATTGAACAATCCGGTCGTCCGTTTCTCTAATCAAAACGTTCCTGGAACTCATTTCTATAGTGCCAGTGCCGATGAGGTTACGAATGTTGTGTTGAACTATCCGGAATTTCAATTAGATGGCATTGCTTTCCTCGTTGGCATCCAACCGGGAGACAATCTCTTGCCCGTCCATCGCTTTGCCAATCAAAACATCCCTGGAACCCACTTCTACACTGCTAGCGAGGCGGAAAGACAAAATGTCGTCGCCAACTACCCGGAATTTCGCTACGATGGCATCGCCTATTACGTCTTCGACACGACTGCTAATCTCGGAACCGATGTACATCGTTTCTCGAATCAGACCGTCCCCGGAACCCATTTCTATACCGCTAGTCAGGCGGAATACCAAAACGTCCTGGCGAACTATCCTCAGTTTCGTTACGACGGCATCGCTTACGAGGTGAACATTTTGTAAACATCCGAGATAAATTGCTAAATCGCGTCAGATTCAAATCTCAGTGGGGGCAAAGTTACGGTGTTGTCAGATTAGAATATGAAAGATGCAATGCAATCCTTGCTATCAAAGTAATTTCAGTTCCAAGCTGATTCGGATCATCTTTCGATTTGACAACGCCAAGTTACTGCCCCTACTCCGTATTATAGATAGTGGCGATTTACTATCTAAAACTCAGCCGTGTTGCATAAATATTAAATGTTTATTGTGGTAGGGGCTTTTGGTTGGACAGGGTTGTTACACTGGGAGTGTAGCAAATATCTTCAAACTCAGGAGGTGATTTCCTCCATGTGCGCTACATCATTTCCCTCTTTGGACATTCACGCAATCGCCAGCGAACCAGTCGCTGTCAACATCAGTCTAGAAGCTCCCCCCCTCAGTCCCCGAAACTGGCTGGACGGGGTTTTTACTCGCTACCGGTTGCGCTCGATTTCTGACTCGCTACTGGATTAGGGTTATTGAGTTTCACATCTCAAAGGAAACGCTATAGCACCCTTGAGTTTGAGATGGGAGAAGATTATTATGAATAGGTTATTAAAAAACACCAACTTTGCGGGACTCGAACAATACAGTGACCTGTATTTTCCTCTAGAACAATCTCTAACTACCGCTGCTTCTTGGCTAAAGGGATTTCTAAGTCGTGATGATTTTATCCCAAAAATTCAATTAGCTTTTGGCGACGCAGTGAATGGGAATGAGGCTAAACTACTCATTGGGCAATTGGCACAAACAGATACTGATGTCTTACCTAAAATCGAGATTCGCTCTGCTTCGGAGATTAATGGGGCAAATGCTGCATTTGCTGGACAAAATTATACTATTTATCTGTCGCGGGAATTCCTCGAACAAAATAGTAACAATCAAGGCGCAATTGTTGATGTTGTGCTGGAGGAATTGGGACACAGCATTGACTGGAAATTGCATCCTGATTTAGATACTCCCGGGGATGAAGGGGAACTGTTTTCAGATTTAGTGCGGGGAGTGGCGTTAAGTGAATCCGAATTACAACGGCTAAAAACAGAAGATGATAGCGTTATTGTCAGCATTGATAGAGAAGTTGTCCGGCTAGAGCAAGCTTCAGAAGTCTTTCTCCGCAATTTTAAGGCACCTCGCGGACTGGTTGTCGATAACCAGCAAAATCTCCTAGTTTCAGAAACTGACATATTATACAGCGACAATTCTCTGATCAAATTTGCTGCTGATGGCAGGCTGCTCAATAGGCTCTCAACCGGATCGGCCTCTACTTCTGTTAAATTGGCTACATCGGGAAATTCAACGAGCATTTTTGGACTAAGAGATGACGGCATCATTTTTCGTCTCGATCCGAATACTTTCACTGTCACTCAGGTATCAAATATTCGCAATCTTAGCCTCGACAGGAGTTCTATTTATAACATTACTGACGACACGATAGATAATCTGTCTTGGCTGGGGCATCCTGATTTTTCTAAATACAACGACATCGCAGTTAAGGAGCTTGGCAATGCCTATGACTTATTTATTACTGGGGCATCTAACTCTGGAATTAATCCATTTGTCATCAAAATTCGTATTGGTTTAGATGGAGTACCCATCCCAGGAGAGTCGAAGGTACTCATGGCAGGCACACGAGCGCAAAGGTTACCTTCTAATTCTAATTTAGGAACAGTTGTCTTTCCAGGTCCAGGTATAGCAGTTAATTCTCAAGGTCAAGTTCTTACTACTCTTCCCACTTTAGAGCCAGGAGAAAGAACTACACATATAGATTTAGTATCTTTCCCAGCTACTTTTAATGCAGCCGATGGCATTCAACCTAATGAACGCCCAAATATTCTCTTCAATGATATTGATAGTGTTGGCATGACAGCTGATACATCGGGGAATTTCTACGTTCTCGCCAATGGAGCTTTATCTCTGGGAATAATGGGAACAGCATTAATTGCACTTCCTTCTACCCTAAATACTATTGCCTACCAAGAAAACTTAGGCAATCCCACATTTGATATATCTCGCGGAGATGTTACCGCCGCTCCTGATAGTTCAATAGTTTACCTAACAATGAATGATAAGGTATTGCGTCTGAGATTATCTATTCCGACTCCCAATCCTAATCCTAACCCCAATCCTAATCCTAACCCCAATCCTAACCATCCAGATTCGTTAAACAAGCTTAATACTGGATTTACCCGCTTCCAAAATACTGGTGTGCCAGGTACTTACTTATTTGCTGGTCCTGAAGAAACGGCCAATATTCGGCAAAACTTCCCCGGGTTTAAGGAAGAAGGGATAGCTTTTCGGGTAGGTATTGAACCGAACGACGATTTGTTGCAATTTACTCGCTTCCAAAATACTCAAAGGCCAGGTACTTACCTGTTTGCTGGTCCAGAGGAAGCGGCAAACATCCGCCAAAACTTTCCCAGCTTTAAAGAAGAAGGTGTAGCGTTCTACGCCTTGGATTCGAGCCGAAACTTGGGAACGCAAATGTATCGCTTTCAAAACAGTAGTGTACCAGGAACTTATCTATTTGCCGGACCAACCGAGAAGGATAATATTCTCGCCAACTTCCCCAACTTCCGTTTAGAAGGAGAAGCCTTTGAAGTGGTAGGGTAATCTAAATCAAACTTTAAAAACCAAGTTAGGGATTGTTTCTCCCTGTTCCAGTACTCCCAACTCTACTATACCTTTTAAACAGGATTTAGTATGATAAGTACCTGAGAAAAACTGCTCAGTTTCAAGTTATCGCTCTTCTGGGACTCTGGCAAAAGTCTTACAGGCTCTAAACTCTAGCTCTCTTATGGGGTAAGCCTTCAAGCTATCGCTAACTAACAGAAACCCGAAATTTGAGTTTTTATTAGAAAAAAGGTTAGGGACTTGCGTAGGAATAATATCCCAGCCAGAAAATCGCTCTGTAGAAGAACCAGACCAGCCAGATGGTACATTATCAAAGCGCAAGTCCCTTAGCGATTACTTGTCAACCAAGAGTTTCAGAATCTGGATTCGGTCAGGGATTTCCGAAAGTTCCAGAAGAGCGATAAATAGGAGTGAGCGCTTGACTTTGGCGGCGGCTTGGGTTATGATTGTCTTATAATGGGATGTTTGTGTTTAATCTCAAATGCTTGGATTACCATTATAAATAAACTCTTTTAAAAATATTATCCCAAAATCTCCGGACAAAAGCAAGCAAAATTTTGCCATCAATTGTTAAGTTTTGTTAAGAAAAATAACAATAGTGGCAAGGGATAAGACTCCCTTCGCTGATCAGAGGGCTTTTGGGGGAATTATAGAGATGTGGGCCTGAATTTTAGCTTTCCAGCAAAGACGACAAAACCACTAAACCCTGACTAGAACTAGATTTTTTCCTGATGAAAACTTGGTTAGAAGATCGCGGTATTTTACCCGCTTACGGTGGTGGGGTAATCATTGGCATTACCCTCTGTTTTTTCGGAGCTGCGACCAATACCATGGCGGGATGGTTGTATGCTATCTGTGGCACGACGATCGCTCTTTTAATTTTATCGATAATTTTACCCCGTCGTTCCCTTCTTCCTCTGAAAGTGCGTCGTCTTGCCATTGTACCCGTGAGTGCAGGAGACGATCTTAGTATTAGCCTAGAGATAGAAAATACGAGCAATCAGCCGATAAATCTGTTAGAAGTGACAGATCTGCTGCCTATAGTTCTCGATCAGCCAAAAATAACCCCAATAGAAACGATTGCTCCCAAAAGTTGCCATCGTTGGACCTATTATTTACCCACCAGTAAACGGGGTATTTATCACTGGCAAGAAGTACAATTAAGAACAGCAGCCCCTCTCGGTTTATTTTGGTGTCGTCGTTGTCAGCAAGCAGCGGCTAAAGCTTTAGTTTATCCCCAAATTTTACCCTTACAACAATGTCCCCTAATCGATTCCCTCGGTCAAGAGATGGAACAAAAATTAGAAAATAATCGCTATTATCAAAGGGCTAGTCAAGGACTTACTCGTAACCTGAGACAATATCGCCAGGGTGATTCTACCCGTTTAATTCACTGGAAAACTAGCGCCCGTCTGGGAGAATTTCAAATTCGGGAATTAGAAGTGTTAACGGGAGGACAGGAAGTGATTATCTGTCTCGATACCCTCTGTGATTGGCAAGAAGACAGGTTTGAACGGGCGATTATTGCCGCTGCTTCCCTCTATTTTTATGCCCATCGTCGGCAATTAAATGTGAAACTCTGGACGGGTGAAACGGGTTTAATTCAGGGGGAAAGGGTCATTTTAGAAACTTTAGCCAGTATAGACGCAAAAGCTAGTCAAAAAAATGCTAATCTGCCTAATTTACCTGTAATTTGGTTGACAAGTAACTTCAATTCCATCGAACAACTCACCCCCGGCAGCCGTTGGTTATTTTTCCTCGCTGCCGATTCTAGGGAGAGTCCTTCACTCTTAATCCGACAGTTTAGCGGATTGGCGATCGAACCGGAAACTTCTCTACAACAACAATTGCAAAAACCCCCTCGTTGAGAAAATTTCTTTTCCCAGTCTAGATTGAGAGGAAATTCTCCAGAAAAAAAATACCGGTATCCCCGAAAAAGATGTTATGATAGAAAAGACTCGGACTCATGCGATCGCAACGCCTTAACCTTGTCAGGACCGGAAGGTAGCAGCAATACGGGATGCTTGTGACTGGCGTGATCTCCGGGTCTTTTTGTTGCCTGTGACGGTCGCTGTTGTGAACGCTTTCAAAACTTTTCGATCGCTTACTGGCGAAACTCGTCGTCAACTACTGATCCTCTTCGTCACGGCGCTGTTTTTCTGGATAAGTATCACCACTCTTGTCCCCACTCTCCCCACCTATATTAAATCCCTAGGCGGTAGCAAACAGGATATCGGTTTTGTCATGGGGGCCTTTGCCATCGGTTTAATTGTATCGCGCAGTTGGTTAGGCAATCTAGTTGATCGCCGCAGTCGCAAATTAGTGGTTTTATTTGGAACTATTGTCGCCGCTACCGCACCCCTCGGTTATCTATTTTTTCGGGATCTTTCCTCTTTATTCGCCGTCCGCGCCTACCATGGTCTCAGTATCGCTGCTTTTACCACCGGTTACAGCACCCTAGTGGTGGATTTTTCCCCCGTTCGTCAACGGGGGGAGATAATTGGTTATATGAGTTTAACTGCACCTATAGGCATGGGAATCGGTCCGGCTTTAGGCAGTTATCTCTACGAATCGATCGGTTATGACGGTTTATTTCTAGTTTCCGCCACTTCAGGAGCGATCGCCTTTCTCTTGGGTTTCTCCATTCAAGAACCCGACTTCAAGAAAAAATTAGCGGAAATGAAGGCAGAAAATCCGACAATTGAGCGCAGTTTCTGGGCATTATGTCAAGAGCGGGCTTTTTTAGTCCCTAGCTTAGTTTTTCTGCTGGTTGGTACTTTATTCGGCGGTTTAGTCGCTTTTTTACCCCTGTTTCTCCTCGAAAATCAGATACCTTTCAGTGCTGGTGTATTCTACAGTTATGCGGCAGTATCGGGCGTAATCGGACGGATTTTGTCGGGAGGAGCTAGTGATCGCTATGGACGGGGTTTATTCGTCACTATTAGCGTTTTTTGCTATGGTTTATCCATGTTGGTTCTATCTTCTGCCCGATCTCCTTCGGCTTTAATTTTAGCCGCTATCCTCGAAGGTACGGGAGGGGGGATTTTATTCCCTATGTTACTGGCTTTAATCTCCGATCGCTCTGGTCCCCAAGAACGCGGCCGGGCCTATTCTATCTGTATCGGCGGTTTTGATGTGGGAACAGCCTTAGCCGGTCCAATTCTGGGGGTTTTAGCCATTTCCTACGAAACTATGTTTAGTTTATCGTCAGGATTGGCTGTTATTGCTCTCTTTCTCTTTTTTACTCTCTCTAACCCCACTATACGCCATTCTTTTCTCTTCGCTTTCGGTTTAGAAAAAGATCGTTATGCTCTGCGCGGACAAGTACAATAAAAATGATTTTAATTGCCTCATATTTTTTCAGTGAAATTGAATTAGCAACGATAGATAGGGTTTGCGGCAAAAAGTTTGTTGGTGGAGGCAGGGTGTGGGGTGTGGGGTGTGGGGTGTGGGGTGTGGCGAGAATAAATAAAAGCAATTTCCTGACTGTTGACTGTTAACGACCGACGATCGACGACTGAAGACTAAAATAACCGATAATCGAACTACCTGAAGTATTGATCCCCGTGGTGTGGTACTGTCAATTCAGTGTATTTATTTATCCGCACTGGCTTAAGATTTGTCGCTGTTGTCATCCCCTTCTCCTGTCGCTGTTTTTGAGGCTTTCTATGACCGACATTCCTTTCACCCTAGACCAACTGAGAATTCTCAAGGCGATCGCTGCTGAGGGAAGCTTTAAACGGGCGGCAGATACCCTGTATGTATCCCAACCGGCGGTCAGTCTTCAGGTACAAAACCTCGAAAAACAGCTAAATGTGCCTTTATTTGACCGAGGCGGTCGGAAAGCCCAATTAACGGAAGCGGGACACCTACTCTTAAGCTACGGCGAAAAAATTATCACTCTCTGTCAAGAAACCTGTCGGGCGATCGAAGATCTACAAAATCTGCAAGGGGGAACCCTAATCATCGGTGCTTCCCAAACCACGGGAACCTATCTTCTTCCGCGCATGATCGGGATTTTTCGCCAAAAATACCCAGAAGTATCCGTACAGCTACAAGTTCATTCCACCCGTCGCACCTCTTGGAGCGTTGCTAACGGTCAAGTGGATTTAGCCATTATCGGGGGAGAAGTTCCCGCCGAATTACAAGAAACCCTGCGGATTATCCCCTACGCAGAAGATGAACTGGCTTTAGTCCTGCCGATTTTTCATCCTCTGTCTAAGGTAGAAATGATTCAAAAAGAGGATTTATATCGACTAAAATTTATCACCCTCGATTCCCAATCGACGATTCGCAAAGTCATTGACAAGGTTTTAACTCGTTGCGATATCGATACCAAACGCTTAAAAGTGGAGATGGAACTTAACTCGATCGAGGCGATTAAAAATGCCGTCCAATCCGGTTTAGGGGCGGCTTTTGTCTCGGTGACAGCGATCGAAAAAGAACTACAAATGGGAGTGATCCACGCGACCAGAATTAAAGATGTGGAAGTGAGGCGCACTTTATCGGTAATTATTAACCCGAATCGTTATCGCTCAAAAGCGGCCGAAGCTTTTACCCTAGAAATACTACCCCAATTCTCCACCTATCCCGAATATCTGGCTGACGACCACAACTTTGAACCGATTCCTAACTCACAAACCACGGAAATTATTAGTAAATAAGTCCATCGAGATAGGCAAAATCTCCCTCGGAACATTGAAGCTATCTCTTGGGAAAATTACTGCTGGGGTAAATTACTTTTTTATCGACTTTAATCCAATGGAGACTTTCTAAACGACTTCTAAGATTAGTAATAGTTACTCCCAACTCGTCGGCGATCGCATACAGATGTCCCCATTTTGTCAAGTCACGGCCCTTGATGGCTTTCTCTAACTCACTCATCGGCATTAGTAAACAACTGGCAAAATATTGGGCTTGCCATTCAATTCTTTGGCTAGAATCAACTGTCCGACACAGAAAAGGTTGAATTGTCTCTAGGGAATCTCCCTGATTGATTCGATCCAAAAAGTTAGAGACAGCCGTTTGATTAATATGAAGGACAAAATGACCAATTTCATGGGCTAAACTCGAATTTTTAAAACCTTCTTTTGCCAGGGATGAATTTTGAGAATCTCTTATAACGGTGTGCAGTCGTATGAGGTACAGTTTCACGAGCTATAAACCATGCTAGGCAAAGCTTGGTTTGTATCTCACTCAAGCGCTTACCGCTATAAGAATTTTACATCTTCATTAAGAATAATTTTCTTTTCTGTGGGAATAATCATCGCGGCGATTTCTCCCTCTTGATCTGGCTTTATATCCGTCCATTCAATAGCTAAATCAAAATAATCAGCCGCTGCTTCCGAAATATCGCAATTTTTTAAGGGACGACGACGATTAGCTTTTACTTTCTTCAGAATATTGTCTGCCTGAGCTTCAATCTCTGTTTTGGGAATAAAACTATAGGGTTTAATAATATCCAAGATATTTACTCCTCTGGTTCTAATTTTGTCGCCTCAGAAATAATTTTTTTGGCAAAATTAGGATTGTCTTTCATGCGACGCAATAAAATTGGCATTTGTTGGTATTTTTGAACTAACTCTTTGAAGACTTTTTGATCATCTGAACTAATTCGTCCTGCCAATTCCCCTAATGTTTGAGCATTTAATTTTAAATGAGTCGCTAAGGACTCAATAACCTGCTGACTAGGAGGATAACCCGCATGATCATTTTCTAGCTTCGATAGATAGGTATAGTCCACCCCAATCAACTTAGCTAGTTCTCTCTGACTATATTCCTCCTCTCGACGAGCTTTGCGGATAACCTGTCCAAATGTTTCTGACACTGCTTTTCTCCCAACCGCCCAAAAAAATTATATCAAGGGTTGACTATTTCAGTCAACATAGGCTAGAGTTAGTTCATCGGCGTTGATTATTTTAGTCAACACCAGAGCAAACACTGCCGTATCATCCTAGCATTATCCTGACCGGGGAAAAAAATCGTGTCCTGCCAGTTTCCCAAAAAGCCTTGGTATCCTCCGATGAGCTATAGTCTTTGGCGATCGCTAAAACCAGCGATTGGCTATGAGAATTGGCATTGTCAGACAAAACGGGGGTTTGAAAAAGCGCGAAACAAAGAACCAGAAGTCCAAAGATTATTATCAGAAGATAATCAACCGCAAAAAATTGGTAAGTTGGCACAACGAGGAGTTTTTGAGTTTCATCAAGAGCCGGTGAGATTATCAGGTTCCCATGGGGTGGAACAAGTGGCAGAAATCCTGCAATTAAATCAAGAATCTCCAGAAATTAAAGCCAGGGTTTTAGTAATTTTAAACAATTACTATCAACAACCAATTTTATTGAATAAAGAGATTATTAATTTATCTAGAGGCGATGAAGGTTATCCAGAACCTATTGTTATCGAGCAAGGTAACTATCGGTTTAATTTGTCCGCTGCCTTTGATTGTATTTTCAGAGAAGCTGATGACACTATACATATTTTAGATTTGAAAACTGGTCAATCTAATTTTGATCGTCGTCAGGCTCATATTTATTTACTGGCGGCTAGTTACCGTTATTATCAGGAAAAAATTGTCGCTTCTTTTTACAATTTAGAAACCCAAACAAGCTCAGAAAATATCTCCCTGTCTTCCGAGGCAATAGAAGCAGTTAAAATCGAACTAGCTTTCCTGGCCAAAAAACATCAGCAACAACTACAAAAATATAAAGATCACCCCGAAGATTTTTATCATATTTTCCCGCCCCAAAGTGGCTATGCCTGTAGTTATTGTCCTTTTACATCGATTTGTGATTATGCAAATAAGGAGGTTTAGATCATGAATTACACAGCAGCTAACACAGCCAATTCTCCAACATTTTTGAGTGAAATTAGTTCCTTAACTCTCAAGAATAATTGTTTAAATTGTTTTAAGCTTAATCATCAAGTTACTAGAAAAATAGGGAATCGTTTTAGTTGGCAATTCAGTCGGAAGTTTCCCGATGTGGTGGTTATTTTTGAAGATCATTGTTTTTGGGTATTAGCTAAAGAGGAAAAATCTCTTCCCTCTTCACAACAGTGGAAAGAAGCTTTATCAGATATTCAAGAGGTTTTACGAGAAGATATTGGCGATCACTATTATTCTATTCATTGGCTAAAAGACTGGCAGATAACAGCTTTAGTTACAGCACAATTAGCAGTTAGAATTCTGAAAATATTTGGTAAATTTTCCTATCCAATAGTTTTTCCCAAAGATAGTCAGATAAGTGAAAACCAAGTACAGGTAAGGAGAGAAGTTAACTTTTGGGCAGAAATCATCAATGACACCGATCCAGCTATTTGTTTAACTGTTGAAAGTAGTATTGTCTATAGTGGAGATTTAGAACAATTTTATGAAAATCACCCCTATAGACAAGATGCCGCTAAATTATTAGTAGGTTTAAAGGTTAAAACTATAGAAACTAATGGGACAGCTAAAATTATTAAAATAGCGGGTACAATTGGGGAAAGAAGAAAAGATTTATTAAAAAAAGCCACGGGTTCAATTAGTCGAAGAAAATTAGAAGAAGCTCATCTGGGGCAACCAGTGGTGGCGGTACAATTTGGCAAAAATCCCGAGGAGTATATTTATCCATTGGCAGCTTTAAAACCCTGTATGACAGATAGGGATGAGAGTTTATTTCAAGTCAATTACGGAGAGTTATTAAAGGAAACAAAAATTTCCTATGCTAAACGACAAGAACTATTAAAGTTATATAAACAGGAAGCACAAAATACTTTAAATAACTTTGGATTTCAGTTAAGAGAAAGAAGTATTAACAGCAGGGAAAATCCCGACTTCTTTTGGACTCCTTCTATTTCTATTGAGCAAACTACTATCTTATTTGGTAAGGAAGAAAGGGGAGAAAAAAGAGAAACTCTCAAAGGATTATCGAAGGGTGGTGTATATAAACGTCATCAAGACTATCAGGATACGGCTCTTCTAGGTTCTGTGTGAGCATGGTATAATAGTAACACAGAACAGGAGGTGGGTTATGTGGATAAATTTTGATCAACTCCTCGATTTACCAAATGTAACAGTGGTCAATTATCAAAAAATTGATGAGACAATT
>NZ_JADBUB010000186.1:0-27361 GCF_020245865.1 Microcystis sp. M169S2 | reverse complement strand
ATTGGAGTGATTGGGGGGAAAATTTAGGGATTTTTTCCCTGAAAATTAGGTAATTGACCACCTGAAAATGGGTAAAACCCCACACCCCACACCCCACACCCCACACCCTGCCCCCACGAAAAACTTTTTCAGCAGCCCCTAATTATCGTACCTCATGAGATTAGGAAATTCTCTAAAAAAGCAAAAAGGGAAATATATTCCCTTTTTCTAGCTTTTATGGACCCATATCCTAAACGATTTCGGGTTTAACACCTCTTTGGTCGAGAATTTTCTGTAATTCCGCTTCGTCGGTTTTGGTCAAAGAAGTGCGTAACACTTTACCTCCGTAGGGGGCCACTTCATCGAGGACCTTATCGGGGGTAACTTTTTGGACGAGAACAAAGAGAGCAGATGTACCTGGCTGCATGGTTTCTCCCAATTCCCGCATAAAATTGTCATCCACACCGATATCACTTAAAGCACCTCCCAAAGCGCCACCAGCAGCACCGAGGACGGCCCCTAATAAAGGGGATAAAAAGAGCATTCCGATTAATAACCCCCAGAAACTGCCACTAGCGGCTCCCGCTGCCGTTAAATTGACCGCTTGCTTGAGTTTAATCTCACCATCTTTGTTTTTAACCACTACGGCAGCATCTTCTAACTCGATGAGATGTTCCCGTTGCAGTTTAGCCAAAGTTAAACGAACTTCTTCTGCTTTAAATTCGTCCTCATAGGCGATGACAAATAGATCAGCCATAGTTTTTCCTCGATTATTAACAAATAAAACCTTTATACACTACTTTTGCCGGATTAAAAGTTTGAGGTACGGGAGAATACCGAAAACCCATGGGGATTAGGTGTCATAAATACGCGCTTCAAAAGCATCGGGATTTTCTTGACAGTATTCCTCAAAATAGGTTTTTTCCGGTTTTTTAGCGCGTTGGTGTGCCAATTCTGCCTGTAATTCCTCAACAATATCCCAAGCTGCGGCACAATCGGGAGAATTTCCTCCTTTTTCAGCACACACTGCCCGGGCAATATCTCTAGCTTTGATAATCTCCGCTTCTAAATCAAGACTGCGGGGCTTTTCGACGGCGTTACCTTTATGGAGGATGTCACTAACAGAGATAACACCGAGCAAACCGCCTTTAATTACCGGTGCGAAACGAATACCGGTATTAGCAAATAAGCGGGCCACATATTCAACCCCGAGGTCGGGATTAATCACGATGCAGGGTTTGCTCATCACTTCATAGACGCGCACTTTTTGCGGATCTTGACCGAAAGCGACGACTTTATAGACAATATCGGTTTCAGTGATAATTCCGTAGGCATCTTCATCGTGACGGCGATCAACAATGAGAGTTCTAATGTTCTTTTCTCTCATCAATTGTACCGCTTTGGCAACGGTTTCAGAACCTTTAATCTTGGCCACCTCCGTGGTCATAATTTCAGCTGCTTTCATAGTCATATTTGGAGAAGTTAAGTTGTGCCTTTGTTATTTTAAGACATAAACTGACCCCTAATACTGACGGCGGCTCTCTTAGGTTTGGTGGGTAAAATGTATTCTAAGATACATTCTTCCTAGCGAGGGGGTGGAACGAACCACAAAGACACAAAGGACACAAAGATTGATCGATCATATAGTAAGTTAAACTTATCACACAGAACCTAGAAGAGCCTGACGGCTGACGGCTAAAAAACCGCTCCCTGATTAACGCCATTCTACCAGTTGTCGTTCTTGGACAACCAAACCATATACTGTCTCGGTTTGACGGGCTAAATTCGCCCAATGAAAGCGTTTTTCTAGATCTTCGTAGGCGTTATTAGCTAATTCGTGGGCGTATTCGGGATGATTTAAAACCTCCAAAATGCCCCAAGCGAGGGAATCGGGATTATTGACCCGGGTGACAATTCCCGTTTGACCATGACGGACAACTTCCGGAAAACCGCAGGTATCGGAAACCACCACGGGAACCCTAGCGGCGAAACTTTCCAGGGCGACAATGCCAAAAGGTTCGTAAAGACTGGGAAAAACGGCACAATCGGCCACGGTTTGGAAGCGATCGAGGTTTTCATCGGACATAAAGCCCGTAAAATAACAATGATGCCAGATACCGAGATGCCAGGACTGTTGTTTGAGTTTGTCGGTATTGCCGCCACCGATAATAACAAATTTAGTTTTAGCCCCAGTCTGAGCGAGGACTTTTGGGGCAGCGTTGAGTAACACCGAAACCCCCTTTTCAAAGGTCATGCGCCCGACATAATAGACGATTTTTTCGTAATCTTCGGCATATTGATGACGAAAAGCTCGGTAATCAAAGTTAGGGTCTCTTTGCTTTTTCTCGGCCCGAATACCGTTATAAACCACATCGATTTTATCCCAGGGTGCGCCCAAGGCCCGATGGACTTCATGACGCATATAGCCGGTACAGACGATGACGCGCCAAGCATTATAGACGAGGGTTCCCTCTTTGCCGGCGATATAGCGTTGGGTGTCGGTGTGCAGTCCGTTATAACGTCCGTATTCCGTGGCGTGAATCGTGGCAATCAGGGGTATTTTAAAGAGATGTTTCAAGGCGATGGCTGCATCCCCTACTAACCAATCGTGGGCATGAACAAGGTCAAATTTTCCGTATTCGGCGATTAGTTTGCCGCCTTGTTGCCCCATGCTGTTATTCATGTTGACCACCCAATGGAAAAAGTCATTGCCGGGGGGTACGGGGACGCGGTGGATGTGAATACCTTCCACCAGTTCATAACTGGGGGCCTGACCGAATTCGATCGTGATTAAATGGACTTCATGACCGAGTTTGACGATTTCGGGATAGAGTTCGGCAACATGACGGGCGATACCGCCCACTAATCGCGGTGGAAATTCCCACGCCAAGACTAAAATCCTCATTTTTCCCTAACCTCGACCTGATTTAAGCTTGTAGGTAATCATTGCATCCCCATGGTATCTATTTTGGCTCTGGTTTCTTCCTCTAATTGCCACTCTCCCTGCCCCAGTCTGGAGAGGATTTCTTGTCGCCACTTGTTTAATTGTTCCTGAAAAGCGGCCGTTTGTAGATCGTTGCGCCAGAAAATTAGGGCTGATTCGCCAGTTTGCGAATAATAATTTTTCCGCTCTCCAGCGACGCGGAAGCCAAAATGCTCGTAGAGTGCGATCGCTGACTGGTTCGATACCCTTACCTCTAGCGTAGCCCTTTCCAGTTGTCTTTGTACAGCCTTTTCAAGCAGTTTGTAGAGAAGCAGTTTTCCTAATCCTTGTCTTTGATAGTCGGGATAAATTGCCAGGAGGGTAATATGCGCTTCTTCGAGAATTGCCCAAGAACAAGCTAATCCGATTAGGGTTTCGTCCTCCCCGTCCAGGGTAAGAATTAATAATTCACTGTTGGGGCTGTTTAATTCCCGTTCATAACCAGATAGGGTCCAAATACCGCCGAGACTGCTGCGATCGAGGGACACCATGGCGGCAAGATGCTCTGATTTTGGGGTTTTAAGCTGGATTTTTGGCATTTATCGGGGAACGGGAGAGGGAGCAGGGTGTGGGGTGTGGGGTGTGGGGTGTGGGGTGTAGGGTGTGGGGTGTGGGGTGTGGGGTGGTGGGGGAGTGGGGTGTGGGGTGGTGGGGGCGTGGGGTGTGGGGTGTGGGGTGTGGGGTGTGGGGTGTGGGGAGAAGGGAGAATAAATAAAAATAATCTCCTGTCTCCTGAATCCTGTCTCCTGAATCCAATGGTAGATGTGGGATTTTTGCAGGAGTTCTATTTTCTGACAAATATAAGCCAAAGTTATTTATTGACTGCAAAAACTTGAGAATATTTAAATTAACATTCCGCAATATTTATAAATTCTTAAGAATTAATTGAGAAAGATTTTTATTTAACAACGATGTTATCATGGTTACAGCGATTTTACTGAATTTCATAATGGGTTATTCTGTGCTTTTTTGTCCAGCAAGGGTTGAAACCCTTGCCACACCTAGAAGGTAATCCTAATTAAGGCGGGTAAATGAGTCAATTTCACCCACAACGATGATCTTTTTTTTATGTAGTTTTATTGCAAAAGAAAAGTTTTTTTGACAAAAAGCACAAAGTATGATAAGAACCAACTTATTTCTGGCTGCGAGTAATTATTAAACCTCTTGCATAATTAGTTTTTCAGGATTCAAAAACGGCAAAAATAAGGATTAAATGGCATAAAGTGTGTAAATAGACTATTTAACTGATTATTATTCATTCTTAATTCTCCTGACTACTGACTCCTGACTCCTAACCCTAGCAACAATTTTTGGTTTTTACAAAAGCCCTATTGTAGAGGGGGAAAAGGGAAAAGGGAGAGGGGAGAAAAGCTGACGGCATTTTTTGGGCGGCCATCGTTAAGCGTTTTAATCTGGTTCTTAACATTTTGCCAGTATTCTCAAAATTGAATAGTATAGATTGGAATAACTCAATGTACGCAAACCTATGGATGGCAGCTTAATCCTGTTCAATATTCTCAATCCGCCGGTTTTGTTCTTTTTCTTAGGAATGCTGGCAGTATTTTTTAAATCCGACCTAGAGATTCCCCAACCACTGCCTAAACTCTTTTCTCTCTATCTTTTGATGGCGATTGGTTTCAAGGGAGGCTATGAACTAGCGGAAAGTGGCATCAATAACCAAATCGCTTTAACTTTGATTGCCTCTGTGGTTATGGCTTGCATCGTTCCCATTTACACTTTCTTTATCCTGAAAACTAAACTCGATAGTGCCAATGCAGCAGCAATCGCAGCAGCCTATGGTTCCATTAGTGCCGTTACTTTCATCACCGCCAGTTCTTTTTTAGAAAAACTTCATATTTCCTATGGCGGTCACATGGTAGCGGCCTTAGCTTTAATGGAATCGCCGGCGATTGTAGTGGGTTTAATCCTGGTGCGAGTCTTTAAAGAGAAAAATGGCGAAGAAGAGGCGTTTTCTTGGTCAAAAGTTTTACATGAAGCCTTTTTAAATGGCTCGGTATTTCTCTTAGTCGGTAGTGTTATTATTGGTATGCTGACGGGGGAAAAAGGCTGGGAAAAATTACAACCTTTCACTCAAGATATTTTTTATGGTGCGTTAACTTTCTTTCTCCTGGATATGGGATTAGTGGCGGCAAAAAGAATCCGAGAATTAGGCAAAACTGGTTCTTTTCTCATCGGTTTCTCGGTGTTCATTCCCGTTATCAATGCTATGGTGGGGATTCTCATCGCTAAGGTTCTCGGATTTGAACAGGGCAATGCTTTATTATTCGCTGTTTTGTGTGCCAGTGCCTCTTATATTGCTGTTCCTGCGGCCATGAGAATGACTGTTCCTGAAGCTAATCCTAGTTTATACGTTTCTATGGCCTTGGCTTTAACTTTTCCCTTCAATATCATCATCGGTATTCCTCTGTACCTAGAGATGATCAAAATCATTGGCTGCGGAGTCTAAAAGTCCAGGCGGTTTTTAAATAATTCCTGTCAAAAGTTTTCTCTTTCACTTATCCTTTTTGTACTTAACTACCATGCTTGAATCCCCGCATCCTTCCCTACAAACTGTCAAAAAAGTGGAGATAATTGTTAGTCATGCTTTTCTGGAAGAAACCTTAAGCGTTCTTGATGTTGTCGGAGTTTCTGGTTATACCGTCTTTGGCAGTACTTCGGGAAAAGGCGATCGAGGTTTATCCTGTGATGACTTGGATTGTGATTATAGTAGTAGCTACATTATGACGGTTTGTAATAGTGACGAACAGCTTGGTCGTCTGATCGATAAAATTCAGCCTTTTTTAAAAAAAGCCGGCGGAATTTTTCTGGTAACTACGGCCCAATGGCTAACTCATTAGACCTCAGTCAGGAGAAAGATATTTTCTAGTTTAGAATTTATCTGTATCTGGTCTGGGACCAACAGCACCGGCGGGATTAACAAAAAGATTGCCCCCGGCTTCATTTTGGAAGATACAATCGATTTTCGGTTTGCCTTCCAAGGGTCCGGTATAACCAAAGGTATTCATCCGGTTTTTACAACTTTGTACCTGCTGTCCATCGACTAATTTTTGTTGTTCTAAAATTGACCAGTTATTGCGTCGCAAAACGCAACCGGGTTGCATAACCGGTTGGGTAACAAAAACATTAAAGGGGTTAAGAGTGACATAAACCCGCAAATCGGTGACAATGGCACTAGCCCCAAACTGCACGCATAATTCCGCATTGGGAGCGCTGCGATCAATTACTTCCCGAGAAGCGACGTTTTCGGGGCTAAAATTAGCGGTAGAACTGAATACCAGACCGAGACCCACTCCTAGTACAAAAATACCACCAATCAGGGCGATCATGGCATAGTTCAATTTTGCCAATAGGCCTCCGGGGGACGAAGCGCGGGAGTCATCGCCATAGGAGCGGTCATAATCACGATCGCGCGATCGGGGAGGAGTATAACGAGGTCTTCTATTCATAGAAATTTCTGATGTGGCTGCTATGGCGGTCAGTCGTTAGCTATTAGCTTATCATTGTTCTATCCTAGCAACCCGGGGGATAACCGACAGGATAGGTTTAGTATAGGGCTATATAGTTTTTTTTGGGTTAGTATGCTATGGTGGATCACTAAACAGAGTAAGTCAGCCTAATCCAAGTTTCTATGCTAGATATTAGCTAGACAAATTCGGAGCGGAGGAACCACATTTGGGGCGTATTTCTAGATTTTTTAGCCTAGAAAAGGATATCTCTCTATCCTAGCCCGTCAGCTAACTTCGTCGGCGTGGGGGGGAAGACTGAAACATCACTACATTCCTAGTAATGTCTTGATCGGTTCAGTTATGTCGCTGGTACTACTTGATAGTCATAACTTACAGGAGACATTGTTTATGGAGATTCTCATATCAGCTTACCGATCACAACAATTTTAAGATTTTCCGTAGATAACCATATTTTCTATGAGTTTGCTGTACATTTTTCGAGCAAACTTTTAGTTGTATCGAGAAACCAAGAGTAAAAACAGGATCAAAAATGCTGGAATCTTTACCAATGTGGATTGCTGCGATGACTTTTATTGCAGTCATTGTGGTTATTATGTTCGAGTGGCTTCATATTACCGTAGCGGCTTTACTGGGGGCTTTAATCTTAGTTTTTACCCATATCATGACTCTTCAAGAGGCGGTGGGTTATATCAGTCGCAGTTATGCCACTCTTGCCCTATTTTTTGGGGTGATGGTGTTAGTAAGAGCCTTTGAACCAACGAAAATTTTTGATTATTTAGCAGCACAAATGGTGCTTTTAGCCAAGGGACAGGGCAAATTATTACTAATAGGAATTGTCGCCATTACTACCCCAATCTGTGCGGTGTTACCCAACGCTACCACGGTGATGTTATTAGCCCCGCTAATTCCTCCCTTAGCTCAAGATATAGGCGTGGATTTTGTGCCGCTCTTAATCCTGATGGTTTTCGTTGCCAACAGTTCCGGGTTATTAACGATTGTTGGTGATCCCGCTACTTATATCGTCGGTGATTCTATTAATATCACCTTCATGGAATACCTACAGCGTTTAAGTTTAGGTGGTGCCTTGGCAGTCATTACCATTCTGGTTATGTTACCTTGGTTATTTCCCACGATCTGGCGGACAAAATTCGAGCATTTAGAAGACTTACCCCATCCGAAAATTAATCATCCGCGCGTCTTAGCTCTGGGGGGAATTATCGTCTTTTTGGTCTTATTTTTATTCGTCGTCGGTGAATCTTTTCCTGTACCCCTTGCTCCGGCGGCTGTTGCTTTGATGGGGGCAGCTTTAGCCCTACTTTTAGCCCAGCAATCGAAAATCGATACGGTGCATAATATTCTTCGAGATGTGGACTGGAGTACCCTATTATTTTTTATGTCAATTTTTGTCCTAATTGGCGGCTTAGAAAAAACTGGCGTAGTTAATAGTGTATCGGGACTTCTGGCGATAATTTTAGGCCAAAATATCTTTTTAGGTTCTCTAGTCTTGCTGTTTTTTGTCGGACTTGTTTCCAGTGTCGTTCCGAATATTCCCCTAGTGGTGGCCATGGTTCCACTACTGAAACAGTACCTTGTTAATGTTAATTTAGTCGGGACTGAGGTTCTTTCCCCCGATTATGCCGGTTCTTTTCCCCCGTCCGTTTTACCGCTTTTCTATGCGATGATGTATGGGGCCACCCTAGGGGGTAATGGTACTTTAGTGGGGGCTTCTTCTAATATTGTCGCCGCTGGCATCGCTGAACAACACGGGGGCAAAATTAGCTTTCATACCTTTCTGCGCTACGGTTTACCAGTGATGTTTACTCAGTTAGTCGTCTCGGCTATGTATATGTTAGTTTTCTTTGTCTAGTCTATAATGTTAAGTTCGCCTAAGATTGACAAAAACGTTAACATTGATTAACATTCTCCTATCGTGCTAGATAATCTGGATTGATCGGCGATCGTGAACAAAAAAATCTCTGTTTTAGCACCAGATTTATCCGGTGGTGGTGGCACAAGAGTCTATTTGATTGCTCAAGTCTTGCAACAGCTAAACTGTCAGGTGACGGTTTATGGTCCGATTTTTGGACGGGACATCTATCCCACCCCACCGGGGAATTTACCCGTGGTATCGGTCAAAGGCAATAATTATCCCCAGTTTTTTGGCCAGATCAAAACTTTACTCGATCGCATCTCTGGAGAGATTATCTATGCGGTTAAACCCCGTCCCACCAGTTTCGGCATCGGTTTACTGAAACGTTTTTTTTCCCCACGTCCCCTAATTCTTGATATTGACGATTGGGAAATGAGTTGGTTTGGTGGCGATCGATGGTCCTATCGTCCTTATCCTCGACAATTAGCTAGGGATATCCTCAAAAAAAATGGTGCGCTTAGGGATCCGAATCACCCTCTTTATCTGCGTTGGATGGAAAATTTAATTAACCGCGCTGATGCAGTGACGGTTAATAATCAATTTTTGCAAAAGCGTTATGGGGGGATTTATTTACCGAATGGCAAGGATACGCAACTTTTCGATCCCAATCTCTACGATCCTGTCGCTTGTCGTCAAAAATACGGTTTATCCGCGTATAAAGTTTTAATGTTCCCGGGTACAGCTAGACCCCACAAAGGTTTAGAAGATGTCTTAATCGCTTTAGATCAAATTGGTGATCCTGATTTTAAATTGGTGTTGGTGGGAGGTCGCCAAATCGGGGATGGTTATCTGGATAGTTTGCTAGAAAAAGGTCAACCTTGGTTAATTCATTTACCTGCTCAACCGATCGAGCGAATGCCAGAAGTTATCGCCGCTGCCCATGCTATTATCGTTCCCCAGAGGGATGAAGCTACGGCTAACGCCCAATTTCCGATTAAACTCACCGATGGTATGGCGATGGCTAAACCGATTATTTCCACTAAAGTGGCAGATATACCCGAAATTTTAGCTGATATTGGCTATTTAGTCGAACCTAGATCGCCAGAGCAACTAGCTGCTATGATTAGCGAAGTTTTTAATCATCTCGACTCGGCTAATGCACGAGGACTAAAAGCGAGAGAGCGCTGTATCGCCTCCTATAGTACCACCGCCATGGCGACAACTCTTTCTCGCCTAATTACTTCTCTGGAAGGGAAATATTAGAGTCTGGCGAGTAGGATAATTGACCGTTGACTATTTACTTTATTACTTGCGATGAATCCTAATCAAATTCTGCTTAAATATACGCTGAAACACTGGATATTAGTGGTTTCCAGCATCATTATAGGCTTTGCCAGTACCATATTTAATGGGGTAGGAACTGTTTTAGTTATCCCTTTGCTAATTTCTTTTATTAATCCCGAAAATGATCTCTTAAAAAATGCCCCCCAACTTATCAAAAAGCTGCTCTCAGTTTTTGAGATTTTCTCGGTCGATACTCGTTTTTTCTGGATGTTTGCGGCGATATTATTAATTTTAATCCTCAAGCATATTACCAATTTTGTCAGTAATTGGCTAGGCACTTACTTGTCTTTAATTATGGCAAAAGATATGCGAATTGATTCAGTTATTCTTTTGCTAGAAGTGGATATAGATTATTATGTAAAAAGTAAAATAGGAGATATTTTTAATCGTTTTATGTCCGAGATTAATCGGGCTGTAGCATCAATTAGAAATTACATAAACCTGATTAAGGTCATCGCCACAGCTTTCATGTACTTGGCTATTTTATTATCAATTTCTTGGCAATTAACTATTCTTTCTAGTATTTTGGGTGGCTTTTTAGCTCTGCTTAATCAATACTTTGTCAAGAGAGCGAAAAAGTTTGGAGAGATTATCACCGTAACGGCTAAACAGCAAACTAATAAACTGTTGGAACTATTAACGGGAATTCGTCTAATTAAAGCGGTAGGCAATGAAAGATACGAATTAGAATCTATTGTGGAAGATATAGAAGCCCGGGAGAAAGCGGGTTTAGATGCCCAGACTAATAATGCTGTAATCGCTCCGCTCAATGAGATCGGTGGGGTAATTATTATTGCTTTAATTATCATTGCTGGTCGTTATCTTTTTAATGAACAACTGCAAGCTTTAGCGACGATTTTATTGACCTATCTCTATGTACTTTTCCGGGCCCTGCCGATAGTTAGTCAAATTAACAGTGCTAGGAGTAGTCTATTGGGTGATGTTTCCGCAGTAGAGGTGGTAGCGGACTTTCTCATTCGAGAGAATAAACCATTTATGAGCAATGGTTCTATTCCCTATCAAAGATTAGAGACAGGTATTCATTTTGATAACGTCCAATTTTCCTATCCTGGTCATCAAGAATTAGTTCTCAAGGGCATCGATCTTTGGATTCCAAAAGGAAAAATGATCGCTCTTGTTGGTGCTTCGGGGGCGGGAAAATCGACAATTGCTGATTTATTACCACGCTTTTATGATCCTATAGCCGGGAGGATTCTTTTTGATGGTCAAGATTTAAGGGATTATGAGATCAAATCTTTGAGAAAAGCGATGGGAATAGTCAGTCAAGACACTTTTCTCTTTAATAATTCTCTCCGTTTTAATATTGCCTACGGATTAAGCGATGTTAGTGATGCAGAAATTTTAGAGGCGACAAAAAGGGCGAATGCCTACGAGTTTATCTGCAAACTGCCGGAAGGACTGGATACGGAAATTGGCGATCGGGGAGTGAGACTTTCGGGAGGACAAAAACAAAGATTAGCGATCGCTCGTGCCTTACTGCGAGATCCGGATATTCTCATTCTCGATGAAGCTACCAGTGCTTTGGATACAATTTCTGAGCGTTTAGTACAGGAAGCGATCGACGAACTCTGTCGCGAGCGGACTACTCTTGTGATCGCTCACCGTCTTTCCACTGTTCAAAAAGCCTATCAAATTGTGGTGCTGGACAAGGGAAAAGTGGCAGAAATCGGCAATCATGAGGAATTATTAGCTCAAGGTGGTCATTATGCCCATTTACACGCTCTGCAATTTAGTGATAGCAAAGGGGCTGACTCTAAGAATAGGGAAGATGAGCAAAAAAGAAAAGCTTATTTATCCTACGAAGCGAGAAGCAGTCTTAATAGTCTTTTAGGTTCTTTGCGTCTAGTATCTGAAGATTTAATCGAAGATTCTCAGGAGAAACAGGAAATTTTAGAAGAATCCTGTAGTTCAGCTATGCGACTTCTCCATATTATCGAAGACTACGAGTATTCCTCGACTCGATAGATCTCCTGCAAAAATCCCACATCTACCGTTGGGTTAGGATTCAGTTATCAGTTATCAGTTATCAGTTATCAGTTATCAGTTATCAGTTATCAGTTATCAGTTATCAGTTCACTGAGAAAACTCCCCACACCCCACACCTTACACCCTACACCCCACACACCCTACACCCCACACCCTACACCCTACACCCCACACCCCACACCCCACACCCCACACCCTCTTTCAAGTCAGGAGACAGGAAATTTGCAGGAGAGGAGATCTCTAGAAAAAAACTCTTAATTTATACTAAAATAATTAGTACAGATAGGCATCTTCCCAGACGGTGAAAAGGAATTATTGACCCTTGAAAACTACAGTTAAAGTCAGCAGACAAACCCAATTACCCCTACATCTAGTTATTACCCATCCCCAGTATCGTTTTGTCGATTTATTTGCGGGAATCGGTGGGTTTAGAATCGCTTTGGAGAAATTGGGAGGACGTTGTTTAGGCTATTCAGAAATCGATAAACAGGCCATGCAAGTTTATCAACAGAATTTTATTAGCCATCTCAACAGCGATGAAATTGCTTTCGGAGATGTGAGTAAAATCAGCAATTTACCCGATAATCTTGATCTTATTGTCGGCGGCGTTCCCTGTCAACCTTGGTCGGTGGCGGGATGTTTACGGGGATTTGAAGATCCCCGGGGAAAACTCTGGTTTGATGTGATTAAATTAGTCCAGAAAAGTCAACCGAAAAGCTTTATTTTCGAGAATGTCAGTGGTTTAGCTAGTCCTCGCAATCGGGAGAATTTAGAGTTAATTATCGATGAATTAACTAGCTGTAGTTATCAAGTTTACTGGCAGTTATTAAATGCCTACGATTTTGGTTTACCCCAGAATCGCGAGAGAGTTTTTATCGTAGGAATTAGAAAAAATATAGATAACTATGAGCGGTTTAAATTTCCCTTACCTTTGGGTATCCATCCGAAGGTTTTAGATATTTTAGAAGACATCAAAAATATTCAACCCGTCGAGAAAGTTAAGTTATCAGCAGATACTTTATTTAATGGTTTTGTTCCTCCATCAAGAACTCGTTTTCAAAAAGAAGATGAATTAAATGACTTTTTTATTTTTTCTGATTTAAGAAATGGCCACACAACTATTCATTCTTGGGATATTATCAAAACTACGGAACGACAAAAAAGTATCTGTTTAGCTTTGCTGAAATTAAGACGCAGTAAAAAGTATGGCGAAAAAGATGGTCATCCCGTGGCTTTTTCTACTTTTTTGGAAATTATACCCGACCTAAAAATCGAGGAACTAAATCAGTTAGTTTCTCTGGGTATTTGTTGGCAAACGCAGGAGGGTAAGTATGAATTTATTAACTCGAAAAATATGACGGGAATTAACGGCATTTATCGGATCATTTTACCGACGGCCGATATTATTCCTACCCTAACCGCTACGGGTGCTAAAGATTATATTGCTACTATTTCAATTACCGCTACTCATCCCCAAGAATACAAACAATTGTTTTTAAAGAAAATCTATAAACCCAAAAAGTTTCGAGAAATTACTCCCCAAGATGCGCGTAAATTACAAGGATTCCCCGATAATTTTATCTATCATCCACAGCCGGCTATCGCTAAAAAACAATTCGGAAATGCTGTTCCTGTACCAGTGGTGGAGGCAGTAGCAAGAAATTTACTGGAAATAATTTTACCAAATTAATTATCTAGATAATTACGAAACTTTTGTCTATACTTGTTGATAAATGCTTGATCTTTTTGAAGATCGATAAAAGCTTCTTTAATTAATGACCAAGTATTGATTTTACCAGAACAAAAATCCCAAAATTCATTTTCAACCCATATATCATGATGTTCCTCTAGAGGATACATTTTATTTCCCTGTGATTGCCACCATGTTTGAGGTAAGAAAGGATTAAAAGGAATAACAATTCTTGTGTGAATACTTGCTAAAGGTTCACGGGACAGCCGATAACAATACCAATCTAACAACTGGTCGCTAAATCTAGAACCATCTCCCCTATTAGGATGTGTAGCTTTTAAATCAAACACATACTCAATATTGTCTTTGATTAAATAAATATCTACTCCATGACCAGAAGGAGGATCGATATAATTGAGGTTATTCCTATTTATTTTCTTAGCTACTACTCTAAGTCTTTCAATGCACTCTGTCATGGATATTTTTTGTTCTTTCGATTTTCTGAGACTTTTTAAATTATCGAGTTCAATTCTTAAGTCTTGAGGAAATGGACTAGGTTGTAAAAGTTTTTTATCCTGCTTATATAAAATACGAAATCCATTATCTTTGGCTAAAAAGGTTGCTAATTTTTCCCAGAAAGTAGTTCCCATGCTTGTCGTTAGTCCAGTCATCACAGAACTAATCTGTCTCTCTTCTGGAAATAAATAATCTAAAATATGATGATTCCTAGGTTTGGGTTTTTTAAAATAGTTTTCTATTGAGTTTTTAATTAGCTTTTGAATTTCTATCACTAACTGGTTATTATCCATACTGAATTGCAATTAATCAAATTTATAGATCAGCAAAAAGATCAGCAATAGATATATCAAGTGCTTTGGCTAACTTTTCGATATTTTCTAAAGATACATTACACTTACCAAGTTCGATACTGGAAATATAAGTTCGGTGCAGTTCCGCTTTTTCAGCTAAGATTTCTTGAGATAAGTCAAGTTCCCTTCTGCGTCTTCTGATAGCTTTACCAAAACGATGTTTGATATCTAAGGATTCTTTTTGTGCCACAGATCAATTATCAAGAAAGTGTATGAGACATTTCTACAGATTATAATTCAGATTTTGCAGATTATAATTTACATTTTGTCTAAAACATTGCTTCGTTCCTCTTAAAGCACAATTGCTGCTATCGCTTCGACTATCTTTTAACTCTTATTTTCGTAACAACTCGAAAAATGTTTCTTTATCAAGACCAATATCTTGAATCATACCCATGAGAGTACCTTGCTTAATATCTTTTCCTGAATGAATAGGGATCACAACCCTACATCCACCACTATTTTTGTAAATAGCATGGCTACCTTTTTGACGATCCAAATAAAAGCCCAATTTTTCAATAACTTTAATAAACTCTTTGACTTTAACTGCGGGATACTGACTCATATTAAAATATTTAAAGGCTTAAAAATCAAATCTTCTTTGGGAATGGGTTGATGATCAGCTATCAAACTTTCGAGGTACAATTCCATAGCTTCTGTAATATTGACAATCGTTTCTTCAAAAGTGTCTCCTTGAGAATGACAACCTTGAAGCGCAGGACAAAAAGCGTGATAACCACCGTCTGACTCTTTTTCTAGAATAACGGTGTAGTTATAAATTTGTTTGGTATTATCACTCATAACACTATCAGTTGTGGATTGTAAATTATCCTAGCATAGACTTTTTTTAATGACTTTTCCCGGAGCGATCGATTTTTTGAGCGGATTAACTCCCCAGCTAAACTAGAATAGAAAGATAGGAAAGCGATCGAAATTAGAATGACGACCGAAATTGAAAAAGAACTAGAAACCAGCGAAGCTGTCTTGGAAAAACGGCGAAATTTTGCCATTATCTCCCACCCTGACGCGGGAAAGACCACCCTGACCGAAAAACTGTTACTATACGGGGGTGCAATCCATCAAGCGGGTGCAGTCAAAGCAAGACGCGACCAACGCAAGGCCACCTCCGACTGGATGGAAATGGAAAAACAAAGGGGAATTTCGATTACTTCCACGGTTTTACAGTTCGATTATCGTGATTTTCAGATTAATCTCCTCGATACTCCCGGCCACCAAGATTTTAGCGAAGATACCTATCGTACCCTAGCCGCTGCCGATAATGCAGTGATGTTAATCGACGCGGCCAAAGGTTTGGAACCCCAAACGAGAAAACTCTTTGAAGTGTGCAAACTGCGACAGTTACCCATCTTTACCTTTGTTAACAAAATGGATCGCCCCGGCCGCGAACCTCTGGATTTATTGGACGAAATCGAGCGAGAATTAGGATTACAAACCTATCCCGTCAATTGGCCGATCGGAATTGGCGATCGCTTTCGGGGAGTTTTTGATCGAGCTACCCAGACCATACACCTGTTTGAACGTCGCTCCCACGGCTCTCAGGAGGCGCAGGAAACCGTGATCGAGCTTGGCGACCCCAAAATTGAGGATCATCTCGAAAAAGACCTGTATTACCAGTTAAAAGAGGATATAGAACTACTCTCGGAATTGGGTGCGGAATTGGATTTACCAGCAGTCCACGCAGGAGAAATGACCCCGATCTTTTTTGGTAGCGCCATGACCAATTTTGGGGTGAAATTATTCCTAGAATCCTTCCTCGACTATGGATTGCCACCCAGAGGACGCAATTCCTCCCTCGGTGTCCTTGATCCCACCTATCCCGATTTCACCGGTTTTGTCTTCAAACTGCAAGCAAACATGGATCCCAAACATCGGGACCGGGTGGCCTTTGTGCGGGTATGTACGGGGAAATTCGAGAAGGATATGGTAGTAAACCACGCTAGAACAGGTAAAACTATCCGTTTATCCCGTCCTCAGAAGCTTTTTGCCCAAGATCGGGCAGTTATTGAAGAAGCTTATCCCGGAGATGTGATCGGATTGAATAACCCCGGGGTCTTTGCGATCGGTGATACGATTTATATGGGTAAAAAGCTCGAATACGAAGGGATTCCCTGTTTTTCTCCAGAATTATTCGCCTATCTCAGAAATCCTAACCCTTCCAAGTTCAAACAGTTTCAAAAAGGAGTCTCGGAATTACAGGAAGAAGGGGCCGTACAGATATTATCCTCGATCGATGAATTTAAACGCGACCCGATTTTAGCCGCTGTCGGTCAATTACAGTTTGAAGTGGTGCAATTCCGTCTTTTAAGCGAGTACGGAGTCGAAACTACCCTCGAACCCCTAGCCTATAGTTTAGCCCGTTGGGTAGCCGGGGGTTGGGCCGCTTTAGAAAAAGCAGGTAAACTCTTTAATACTCTAACTGTCAAAGATTACTGGGGTCGTCCCGTCTTATTATTCAAAAATGAGTGGAATTTACAGCAAGTCAAAGAAGATCATCCCTCTTTGCAATTAAACTCGATCGCACCGGTAGGATCGGGAGTAGAACCGCAATCCTAACCATTAATCCCCCAAGACAATTGCCGAACTGGTCAGGACAAGATGGCGACCCCCAGACAACTACTTTAAAGTAGGAGTGGTCAGAAAGTCTCGATCTTTCCTAACACTTCGGATGTCTCAAAGCACTATCGTTGACGAGTCCCTCACCATTAGAAAAATTCCTGCTGTCAATTCCCGAATTAATCCCTGTTTAATTCGCTTTTGTTATTTTCTGGGAAATTATCTAGTTTTACCAGCTTTTTTCAGCAAAATAACGGTTACGGGCCAGGAAAATATTCCCCTAACGGGAGGTGTCATCTTGGCCCCCACCCATCGGTCCCGTTGGGATGCCTTGATTTTACCCTACGCGGTGGGACGTTTAGTTAGTGGACGCGATTTGCGCTTTATGGTTTCCGCTAACGAGATCAAAGGGGTGCAAGGTTGGTTTATCCGACGTTTGGGGGGTTTTCCCGTCAACACCGATCACCCCGGTATGGGTAGTCTGATCCATAGCGTCGAACTTTTGGCCGCGGGGGAAATGGTGGCGATTTTTCCAGAAGGGGGTATCTCTCGCGATCAAGTAGTTCATCCTCTTAAACCGGGGGTAGCGCGGATCGCGTTGGAAGTTACGACTATGAAACCCGATGCAGATATCAAGATTTTGCCGGTAAGCATTAGTTATAATCAGCCTTACCCCGGATGGGGAAGCAAAGCGACAGTAAATATCGGTCAAGGGATTAATGTGCTTGATTATCAACAAAATTCGCTAAAACGGGAAACTGTCCGCTTAACCAAAACCTTGAGCGATCGCTTAAAACTTCTCCACGAGGATCAATCCCCTTAATCAGCTGTTGACTATCTACCCCATGAGTGGGATTTCAGGGACGGATTAAAATGATTGTTTTAACTATTTTTCAGCAAAAAAGTGGCTTTTCTGGTTTAAATAAATAATACTAAATCGGTTATTAGTGCATGAGTAGAAAACGGGTTTCTCCGAGAAACCCGTTTTCTGTACGTTACTCAACGGATTTAGTATAACATCTTGGTTTTTTCTGCTTCTAGCTCCTGAATACTGCCTCGGGAACCCATCAGATCAGGGAAGATGTCCGATTACAGCAGAGGGTCTAATGATAGAATGGGCATCAGCGAAAGTAGTTTGTGAGCGAAGTGATCCGATGCAGTTCCAAATCCAGCCAGACAGTGAAATACCCGCCTCTAAGCAATTATTTGACCAAATTCGCTTCGCTATCGCCTCTCGTCAGTATCCACCGGGCCATCGTTTACCTAGCACCCGTCAACTAGCTATGATCACGGGATTACACCGTAATACGATAAGTAAAATTTATCAACAACTGGAAGACGATGGGTTAGTAGAATCCATAGCAGGTTCGGGGATTTATGTCAAGGCTCGCGGGCATGAAAACGATAATTTATTGGGTTCGCCCCTATTGCAACAAAATCCAGAAATAGGCCGACTAATTCGCCAGAGTTTGGCTGGTTTTCTCGCTCAAGGTTTAACTTTAGAGCAAATTCGCGAGTTATTACTGGCGGAAATCGATTGGCGATCGCAGTGTAGTTCTCAAGTTCTTGTCACCATTCCCCGTCACGATTTGGGTGCAGGGGAACTAATGTTAAGAGAATTAGAGCAATCCCTCAAAATTCCCGTCCAATTAGTGGCAATGGAGGATTTAGCCCAAGTTTTAGCCAATACTAAATCTGCCACTGTTGTCACCAGTCGCTATTTTATCAGTGTAGCGGAGGAAATTGCCGCTCCTTTTCAATTACGAGTCATTCCCATCGATATCTACGATTACAGCAAGGAATTGGCATTAATCAAAAAATTACCCACCGATAGCCGCTTGGGGATTGTCAGTATTAGCACCGGTATTATTAAGGTGGCCGAAATTTTAATTCATAGTTTACGGGGCGATGATTTATTAGTTATGTCTGCCCAAATTCATGAAACGGATAAGTTAAAAGTTTTAGCTCGAACTTCCCAGACAATTATCAGTGATCAAGCGAGTTATACTTTAATTAAAAATATGATTAATGAAGTGCGATCGGATTTAATTCGTCTGCCAGAAATTATCTGTAGTGATAATTATATTGGGGATAAATCAATTCAATTGCTCAGACGAGAATTAGGATTAGGTGGTTAGATGATAAGCTAGGACCCATTTTAACCTCTGAATCTCCCTCAATCCCTTTACTGTTGCCTCTTGCAAGAGTGCCTTATCTCAACAAGCAATTTAAATGCGCGGGCAGCTTAACTTTAAAATTTATTTTAGTCTATGTTTACTATTGACAATAACCTAGAGCAAGTCGAGAATAAAAGCGAAAAAAACTTTTAAGAAGTATTAATTTTTTAGTACAATGGGGCAAGGATAGGGATAAGCTCAATTTTTCACTCTCGGACGAGGTTAGATGAAAAGTGCTGAATGTTTAACGGTATCCCCCGGGGAACCGCTTACCGATTGGCAAAAACTCGGATTAGATTTGGTGGCTCGTTGGCAGGGACGAGATGTTATCCTAGCGATCGATCTTACCGGTAGTGTTAACTTTAATGATGAAGGACGCACGCGCCTCGGTCAAATTATTCGCGATAGTTTAAAAAATAACGATTCCGTTTATTTAGTCCCCTTTGCTGATAATGTTCAACCGATTGCAGAACCGATTTTAATTCGGAGTCAGGAAGATATAGACGCGGTTTTAAAGGCGATTCCCTGGCAATCTAGCCAAAGTGCTAAAAATACCGATATTCAGCGCGCAGAATGGCACGTTTATACTCGACTGGCACGCTTAAATCAGTGTCGTTTAACTGCCAATCAAGCTATCAAACCCCAGTCGGTAGTTTGGATTACCGATGCACCCCTTTCTACTGCTGCGGGGATTACTTCACAACAGTGGATAGAAACCCCAAAAAATAGCCCTTTTCGTCTTGCTAATTCTCCCGAAAGTTTGGAGAGACAAAACTGGCTTAATTCCCTACCAATTAATCTAAGAACCCAAGAAATTACCGCCACTAACGGCAATAAATATAAACTATCAGTTGTCGATATTGCTTCCACAGCACAAGAGTTTTGCACTCCCGCACCGGGAGGACAAGAAACCTGTTTGATTAATCCTTATCTCTTGAGTCAGTTATGGTTGCCAGCATTGGTAATTACATTAATGGGAATTGGGGGAATAGTAGCGAGTATTTTGGGAATTCGTCACTGGTTGCTGTTAAATACTGCTTGGACTATTGAAGTCTCATCTTATCAGGATGAAGATGAAACCCAAAAATATATTTTAAAAACATCCGAAAGAATTAACATCGGTGGTGAAGAACATAAGAGGAATACCTTTTCTCGTGCTGGGGAAGAAATTCGCTGCTATTTAGAAAGACGCGGTAATCAGTTATATCTAAAACCCACTAAACAAGCAGAGATTTTTTATCGAGGTAATCAACTAACTCAGGAGGTGAAGATAGATAAAAATTACCTGACTTTAACCTATCACCATAACCATCAAGATTTCGACCTACAAATTCAGATTAGTAAAAAATAACTCAGGAGATTTAAACTATGGCTAACACCAGTCAAACCCGCGCTATCAAACGGACAATTATCATCGGATTAGGTGGTACTGGTCGAGATGTGTTGATGAGAATTCGTCGCTTTATTATTGATAAATACGGGAAGTTATCTAACCTACCCGTTGTCAGTTTTGTTCATATTGACACAGATAAAAATGCTTTCAATGGTTCGGGTTTACCCACAGGAAATAGCTATCACGGGGAAGAAATTCTTCTATCAGCTGCTGAAAGAGTATTCATTAATATGAATGCTCAGGATGTTAACAATCTCACCTATGAACTTGAACACAAAACCCTTTTTGAAAGTCCCTTTTCCCATATTGAAAGCTGGTTAGATCCAAGACTAAAAAAACAAATAACTGCCATTGAAAATGGTGCGGGGGGTATTCGTCCCGTCGGTCGTTTAGCTTTCTTCCATAACTATCAAAAAATTCAGGAGGCAATTGAAGCAGCGGAAAGACGAACTTCTGGTCATGAATCCTTTATGTTTAGCGGTAAAGTTAACGGTCAAAGTTTTAATGTCCAAGAGGGTTTAAATGTCTTTGTGGTCGGTTCTTTGTGTGGGGGAACTGGTAGCGGTATTTTCCTCGATGTGGCCTACACTTTGCGTCATATTTTACAACAAACCGCCGAATATACATCCTTTGGTTATTTGGTAATTAGTCCTAAACTTTATGGTGATGGCGCAATTATGAGAGCTAATACCTATGCAGCTTTGAAAGAGTTAGACCATTATACCAATGAAAGTAATTCCTTTCAAGCCTGTTATGATAAACAAAATTTCGTCCACATCGATGAAAAACGTTCTCCTTTTGATTTTGCCTACTTAGTTTCTAATCGCACTGCGGGAGATTACCGGATTAATAACAAAAGTAAATTATGTAATGTCATTGCTTACAAGATTTTCTTGGATTTTGCCGATGAGTTATCTCCTCGCATCAAAGGCAATCGGGATAACTATAAAAACTCGATGATTAGTCCAGATAATCATCCTTTTCAGATGTGTCAAGGTTATATGTCCTTTGGACTAGCGAGGATTTATTTTACTCGCGACCGAATTGTGCAGATTGGTCTCAATCGTTTTAGTCTCAAATTAATTAAATTTTGGTTAGAGGGATATGGTCAAAGTCCCAGTGGACAAGAGTTATTAAGTAAGTTCCTAGCTAATTGGAGTACCCAAAGTAATAAGGATTATTTTACTGCCAGATTGGAAGAAGCAACCCTAGAGAATAATAAAACTTTTTCCAAGACTTTAACCTCTTGGAAAAATTCCCTAGAGGAAGAAATATCCAATAGTCAAGATTTGGAGAATTTACCCCAAACCGTCAAGCAATCCCTAGAAAAAGAGTTTCGCAAAGTACAAGGGGGAGAAACAGATAGCAGTCGCGGAATCTGGTTAACTCTGACCCAACAAACTCAACCTAAATTAATCGAAAAATTTAAGTCAGATATTGACCAATTTTTGGAGATTCTTCTTAATCCTGATAGCTTAGAATTTTCTTTGGAAAATAGCCTATCTTTTTTGGTCGCTTTACAAGTACAGATTAATACCTATAAGGGGAATCTAGAGGAATTATCTCAGGATAATAAAGGGTTTCATTCCTCGGAAAAAATTGATAACATTTGGCGAAATGTTAAACAAACTCTCGAAGATATAAACGGGAAAAAGTCTGTCTTCAAGATGTTCAGTAAAAATGCCAATAGTGAGAGAATCAAGGCCGAGTTAAGAGACTACGTTCAAAGCGGACAAAAATTAATTCAGCATAACTTTAATTTCAGTATCAATCGCGAATCTAGAAAGATTGTTGAAGCGATTCTCAAGCATATTTCTAGTCGAATGCTGCAGATACAACAACTGAAAGAATCCCTATATCAGCTAATCACAGAATACGATAAATACGAACAGGAGTTAATGCAGTTAAATCTCGACGAGATGACTGGGGAAGGTATTTTTCCAGAGGAGAATATTGATAACTGTATCCCTGACAGTAACTCCCGAACTCAATATATTTCCGTTAGCCAAAAAGTCACCAATAATTTAGGCTATAATGCTTCCCTATTCAGTTTATTTAGCCAATCCTTTGTTATTGATAATGAGACTCTCAAAGAGACTCTAACAGCAACAATCGAGAAACAGTTTCAATCAGTAAGCACCAATAAAATTGATGCAGTAATTAAGCGATTTATGGGTCAATATAAACCCCATGATTTTCCTGAACGCTTGGCGCAAATTCTGCGAGAAGCTGATTTAATGTTACCGATAAATGTTAATGATGCTTACTATCGCTTGCATCCAGATAAAAAATTACTAATTGGGACTAAGGACGATAATTCACCCACCATGCAAAGATTTATGAAGACTCTCGAATCTGATTTAAATATTAATCGGGGGACTTCTTTTGAATCAATTCAAACCGACGAAGAAATCCTAATTACCTACGAGTTTGGTGGGTTTCCCCTAAGAATCATTACTGATTTATCTGGGTTACAAAAAATCTATCAAGACCAAAAGAGAATCAGCATTTTACACAATGATTACAGGATAGATTTTGCTGATATTATCCCACCACCTGCCAAATTAATTGAGGAATTAGAGTTTATTTTCTATCCCGCAATTGCTCTCGGTTTACTAGAATACGATGAGGAGGATGATACTTATCAATTAGTCATCGAAGGCGATTTATTTAACAATAAGTCCATCATTGATATTAGCGGTAATTGGCGACTTGCTTTAGAACAATTTGCTTCTCGTAATGACATGATTAATGCTTTGCAGATACTGCTTAATCAGGCAAAAAATGAGATTTTGGCTAATCCTACCCTATTATTTACTAACGAGGGTGATTATTTCCAGAATGTCAGCTATTTTGTCAACAATGTCAAAAATTTACCCTCCTATCACCCCAATTATCGCTACAAAGATAAGGTAGCTGGACAAGATGGAAATACTCAACAGGAGGCAAAAGAAGGAATTATCACCCGTTTTGTTAATCAACTGAAAATGGAACTAGAAAAACGTGCTACTGAACAGAAAAAACTCGAAAAACAACAGCAAAAGCAACAAACTTTACTGGGAACAAATAATAACAGTAGTCAACCCAGTTTACCCGCAGAGGTTAGCACTACTGATGAATGGTCAAATTAATCAATCTTAATAATGTTTCCCCAGCTATCTGAGGAAACATTCACCCCCAACTCTCTCTATCAACCACAATTCGAGGTATCCAATAACTATCATGGCATTACTTAACCTTTTTCCCCCCTATCTGATTGTTTTAACTCTAGTCTTGGTTATTTTTCCCACCGTCTTAGCTGTGAGAATCCGGATGACTCTCTATAAATATCTCCAAGATTCAACTGCAAAAGTCAAGGGTTTAATTCCGCGAAACAGTCCCAAGGGTTCACCTAAAATTATCTCTAATCTAGAGATTAAATTTGAGAAAGCCAGTCGTCAACTAGATGATGTTAATACCGCAGCTTTGGTGGATAGTTTATACCATGAAGAAAAATTTACTTTCATGTCTAAATCTCTTAGTTGCGAGAAATGGGATTATTTTGTAAGAGTCTTACCCAATCTCCTCCTCGCTTTTGGTTTGTTGGGAACTTTCTTCGGAATTACTCTCAATCTGACGGGAATCAGCACACTTATCGATATTAATAATGTCGATGTGCAAAGTTTAGGAGAAAAGCTCAAAACTCCCCTAGAAAGTATGGGGATTGCTTTTATCACTAGCTTAATTGGTTTAGCTTGTAGTTCTTTACTGACTGTGATTAACTTAATCTTTAACACCAACCTTGCTAAAGTAAATCTAATTAGTTCCCTAGAAGACTATTTAGATAACATCTTGCAGCCGACTGTAGAAGGGAATAGTCGCTTGGATAAAGCGGTTAATCGCATGGTGGATACACAGCAAGCATTTCTGACTAACTTTCATACTGAGGTGACGAGAGTATTAGAATCTTCTTTAGAGAAAGTTGCTAAAAAAATTGCTGATGGTAATCAGGAAACTGCTAAGTTAGTCACCCAGGTTTGTGAAAGATTAACTGAAACTGCGGGAACTTTATCTACTGGTGCGACGACTTTTCAGCGTTCAGCTTTTGAACTTAACGAGCAAGTACCAATTATCACGCAAGCAAACCGAGAGTTTACACAATCCTCTCAGGAACTAAAAAATAGTGTACTGCTTTTTAAACAAGCGTCAGAGTTAATTGAAAAAAGTAACTTCTCTGGTAATATCGAAAGGTTTACCGCTAGTTTAGCAGAAACCCAAGGGAGATTTTCTCAATCCACTGCAATACTAGAGCAGAATATCGGGGAGATTATCAGCAGTAATAAAAGAGCTAACGATTTAGCAGAACAAGTGTATTTAAATATCCAAGAATCTTCTCAAAAATTACAAAATAGTGCGCTAGGTTTTCTGGAAGCTTCCGAAAAAATCGAAAGTAGTCAATTTGCCGATAAGTTAGTGCAAGCAACCGCAGATTTAATGACTGCTCATCAACAGTTTGCCGATTCTACTACAGATTTAAACCAATCAACTCAATCTCTAGCTTCTTTAACTCAAGACTTCCAGCGTTCCATGACAACTATGGTTGAGTTAGGAATAAAAATTACTGACTTGAATCAAAAATCTGAGACAATCCTAGAACAAAATCAGCAACGCTCAGTCACCGAACAAGAAAAGTTATCTAACATCCAGGGAGAATTAGTAAAATTAATCGAAACTGTGAAAACCTATCAAGACAGTTTTAACTCCGACTCGAAACAATTAGGAAACCAACTTATCAATCGTCTCGATGAAAGACTCTCCCAAACCTCCGATAAAATTCTCACTGCTTCCCATGGGATTGAGCGCTCTAGTAATAATCTCGATGTGACTAATGCTAACTTGTCTCAGTTAATTGATACAGTGACAGAGCAACTTACTCAAGTCAAGGAAAGCTTACAGTCTGAGTTAAACCTTTTAAGCAATAACTTAGGGATGGTAGTTAATGATAAATTAACTAAGAACTCAGAACAATTAAAAGCAGTTTCCCAATCTATTGAGAAAACAGCCAATCAATTTGGCAGCCTTAAATCAGATTTTTCTCAAGTAATTAACGCGGTGAACACCAACACCAGTCAATTAACTGCTAACTTAGAATCTTTGCGAGATAAGTTAGAGAAAGTTATCGCTAAGGAAAATAAATCAAATCAAAAAATGATTGAACACATCTATGGAGAAATTCACAAATGTTTAGCAGAACTGGAGAAAATTAACGATATGCGTTCTGACTTTTCTAACTTAAATAATAAGATGGAAGAACTTTCTGAATTTTCTAACTTAAAGGATAAGATAGAAAAACTTAAGGATGAGATGGAAGAACTTTTTAAGACAATCCCTAATCCTCCTCAAAAAGATGTTGAGAAGGGGATTAAGACTATATTTGATAACTTCACTAACAAATTCTAAGCAATTATGTCTAGACGTACCTACTACCGGGATGAAGATAAATCGGTGGATGTTTATCCCGCATTTACCGATTTAATGTCCAATGCTTTCATGATTCTGAGTTTATTTCTCCTCTTGGCACTTTTTCAGTCCTATAATCTCATCAGCAAACTGGAGGAAGCTAACCGAAAACTGCAAACAGCAACCCCGATAGTTATCGATGAAAAATCAGGAAAATTCAAATTTCAGTCGGGAAGTGCTGAATTAAACCCCGCTTTAAAAACCTATATTCGTCAGCGCATTATTCCCGCTATCGAAACCATTACCAAAGACAGAGAAATCGACTTCATTCAAGTAATTGGACACACCGACGGACAAGGAATACAGAAGACAAGTAATCTCGATAAAAATATCGAATCGGTTGCCAGCAGAAAACAATCTGTTAAAATGCTAGTACCTGGTTCTAACACTGATTTAGGATTAATGCGAGCTTTAGCAGTAGTGCAAGAAATCGAAAGCACAGGTAAACTCAAAAACGTCAAATTTCGAGCTTTTTCCGCAGGACAGTTATACCTCCCATCGGGTAAATTAGCTGCGGTTAATCGTGACGCAGATGCAAGCAGACGCAGAATTGAAATCCGTTTTATTCCCCCCGGTAGAAAACAATAAGACAAAAAAATTCTAGAAATTTGTTTTTTTATCTTTTGCTTGTTACACTGAGGAAAGAACGAAATTCAAATCAATATCTATGGAACAAAACACTTTAGAGGGGACTTGGGAAGAAATTTTACAGCATAGTGCTAAATTAGCAGGTCAGCGAGTGAGATTGACCATTCTACCTAATCAATCTTCCAATTCTTCCACTCCAGAAACCCTAGACCAAAAATTAAAAGGAAGAGTTGGACGAGTTTATTTTCAGCCATCAGATTTATCTGAGCGAGTAGAAGAAGTTTTTACAAATATTTTAGATGTTCAAGACTAATCAGCATTACATCAATGACTCTTTGCGACGCTTCTCCACTTATTGCCTTAATTAATGAAGCTGATAAAAATCATCAGCGTTGTGTTGACATTTTATCTTCGCTATCGGCCCCCCTTGTCACGACTTGCGCTTGTTTTACCGAAGCAATGTATTTATTGCGTCGATATGGTGGTTGGTTCGCACAACAAGAATTATGGGGTTATGTGGTAGATGAAATACTGGTAATACACCATCATAATTCAGATGAACTAAAAAGAATGGAAACCTTAATGATACAATATCAAGATGTTCCTATGGATTTAGCAGATGCTTCTTTAGTAGCCATGGCTGAAGTTCTTAATCAAAAACAAATATTCACTCTCGATAGCGATTTCTATATTTACCGACGGTATGGAAATCAACCTTTTGAGGTTGTACCTTAATTATTTTTCATTCCCTATAGGGTAACATCCTCGTATAAATCCCGAAAAGATGCCGTCAGATTAATACTCTGTAAACTAAAACTTTCTTGCTGATAGGTTTGCAGAATCCATAAACCCTGTTCACCCCGTCGAAAAGTTTCTACTCGTTGGTGTTTACTATTGACT
>NZ_JADBUB010000185.1:0-56219 GCF_020245865.1 Microcystis sp. M169S2 | reverse complement strand
TCTCAACGGTCTGGCAGGTTTTTATTACGCTCAAGGGAAATACGCAGAAGCAGAACCACTCCTGTTGCGCTCGCTGGCGATTACAGAAAAGCAATTAGGAAAAGAGCATCCTGATGTGGCGACCAGTCTCAACGGTCTGGCGAGTCTTTATCGGTCTCAAGGGAAATACGCAAAAGCAGAACCTCTCTTTTTGCGAGCGCTGGCGACTTGGGAAAAGCAATTAGGAAAAGAGCATCCTGCTGTGGCGACCAGTCTCAACAATCTGGCGAATCTTTATTACGCTCAAGGGAAATACGCAGAAGCAGAACCTCTCTTTTTGCGAGCGCTGGCTATTGATGAAAAAGTTTATGGGGAAAACCATCCATACGTTGCAAATGACATCAACGATCTGGCGAATCTTTATAAATTTCAAAGGAAATACGCAGAAGCAGAACCACTCTTGTTGCGAGCGCTGGCGATTTATAAAAAGCAATTAGGAGCAGAGCATCCTCATCTAGCGACCATTCTCAACAATTTGGCGAATCTTTATCACAATCAAGGGAAATACGCAGAAGCAGAACCTCTCTATTTGCAAGCGCTGGCGATTGGGGAAAAGCAATTAGGTAAAAATCATCCTAACGTGGCGAACAGTCTCAATAATCTGGCGAATCTTTATCACAATCAAGGGAAATATGCAGAAGCAGAACCTCTCTATTTGCAAGCGCTGGCGATTGGGGAAAAGCAATTAGGAGCAGAGCATCCTCATGTGGCCAACAGTCTCAACAGTCTGGCGAGTCTTTATCGCGATCAAGGAAAATACACAGAAGCAGAACCGCTTTATCAAAAAGCGATTGCTATTTGTTCGGAAAAATTAGGAGAAAACCACCCCGACACTCAAACAGTAAAAAATAATTATAATCTGATGCTTTCTCAACTTCCCGATGAGGAATTAAGCCAACGCTTTCCCCCTGAAATGGTGGAATATATCCAATCACTCCGTCATTCCTAGATTCTTTGTAATACCTTAATAATGCTCAAACTGCAATAAAATTACTCCAGCAGATAGTAAATGCCTAAAAAAATACGAGAACTCAAGTCTATACTTCTGAAAGCAGGGTTTACCTATCGCCCCGGTAAAGGTAGTCATACCGTTTGGAGCCATCCCCGTTTAGAATATAGCTTGACCCTGTCAGGCAAAGATAGTAGTGATGCTGATCGCTACCAGGAAAAAGACGTAAGAAATGCACTTCAGGAACTAGCAAACTTAAATCAAGGAGACAACCCATGAATTATTACTATAGTATTTTTATTCAATGGTCAGAAGAAGACAACAAATTTATCGCCCACCTCCCTGAATTTGGCCCCTATGCTCATACCCATGGTGAAACCTACCATGCAGCTCTACAAAATGCCCTTGAAGTTCTAGATCTCCTTATCGAAGACTACACTGCACGAGGCAAATCTCTCCCACCTCTCCGGGCTATTTCCGCATAGCCCAAATATTCTCAGTTCAGTAATATCTCCTAGTATTTAACCGTTCATAGAACATTTTATACCATGATCTCGGAAAAGCAAAAATAAACATTATGCAAGTTACGGCTTAGATCATTACTAAAGTTGTCATATCTCCTTCTTCTCGATCAGAACCAAAAAGCCCAAAATAAATAATGAAAACGTCAGCCAAGAAGCAATTTTTGCTTTATTATAAGACTAATCCCCACAAACCGTAAGCGATTTATGTATCAAGTCACCGTTGATTACGCCAAAGCCAACCTAGAAAAACTCTGCGATTGCACTGAAAAAGAACCCGATGGAGTAGTGATCGTTCGTGAAAATCGCAGTTATATTCTCATCACTCAAGAAGAATGGGAATCCTTAGCTGAAACCTCCGAACTCATGCAAGATTCCAAACTATTACAACATATTGCATCAGCACGACGAGAATATGCCGCAGGAGAAACCCTAACAATGGAACAAGTATTTGGATGACAACCTACACAATTGTCTTTTCTAAACAAGCGCGAAAAGATACCGACGAACTCACCCAAAAACAAAAAGTCAAACTTAAAGAAATTTTAACTAACATAATTGCAATTAATCCCTATATTGGCAAATCCTTAAAAGGCGATTTAGAAGGCTTGTATTCCTATCGCCTAAATCGAAAAGATCGTCTGCTTTATGAAATTTATGAAGACGATCAAACTATTCTGATTATTCGTACCAAAACACACTAGGGAGATTAGGTAAGAGCAGTCATAACGCCTGAAGTCATCCCCGTTTAGAATATAAGTACCTAAGCAAAATCAATTACACATATCTAACCCCCCCTTTGCCTCTTGCCTCTTGCATGAGTGCCTTTCTGCGCTAGGAAATTTATTTTGCACGACTACCTACTTATTTCACATTTATTCAGCAAACCCTAGTTAAATAATCTTTGCAGAAAAGTGCTTTGATCCCGCAGAAAAACCTGAGCGCAATTGCGCCCCGGCATTCCCGAAATTGAGCCGCCGGGGTGAGTTCCTGCCCCAGTTAAATAAAGGTTTTTAATGGGGGTTTTGTAGTTAGCTATTTCTGGCAAAGGACGCAGGAAAATCATCTGATCTAAGGTCATATCAAGATGATAGTAATTACCTTTATAGGAACCCAAACGATTAGCTAATTCGGCCGGACTTTCCACCCGACGGGCAATGATCGAAGATTTGAGATTGGGAGCATAATCGGCCAGTTTATCAAGAACTCGATCGGCCACGCGATTTTTTAATTCTTCCGTCCATCCCGTGCCGTTTAATCCTGTTCCCTCGGCCCCGGCAATCTGATAGGGGGCAAAAAATTCGATCCAGAGGGTATGCTTGCCCTGGGGAGCCATGGAGGGATCGAGAATAGTGGGTACATCTAGGTACATCGAGGGATTTTCGTCGGGAATCTGCCCCAAAATCGTTAAAGCGTGGGCTTGTTCAACGTGACGCACGGAATCGGCGATGAGAATCGTTCCCTGTAAATACTCCTCTTTGTGATCGTAAGCCTCGAACCTTGGCGCTTCGGCGAGGGCGCAGTCAATTTTAAGAATTGTTTCATTGTTATTGACAATTCGTCGTTCTACCCTTTCTCGCAATTCCGGATCGGCGGCATCCACATCGGCGGAGGCGACTAACTGTAAAAAAACTCGTCTAGCGTCAATATTAGAGATAACACCCGCTTTGGCCAGATATTCCTGTCCAGAGTCCACCCTAACCCCGATCGCTTGTCCTTCCTCGATTAGAATCTGTTTAACTTTCTGCTCGGTTAAAATCACCCCACCGAGACTAACAACACATTTCACCAGAGCCTCGGTTAGTGCGCCTGTACCACCACGAGGGCGAGCCACCCCGGGGGAATGACGCATCGCCATCATCATCATCCCAGAGGTAATGCCTTTTTGGGAGGGAGGAGCTCCAATTTCCGCCGCTAGACGAGCCAGGGGTGCTTTGACAAATTCGCTCTCAAACCACTCATTGAGGACATCTTCGGGGGAAGTAATCATCGTGCGGATGAAGTCGAGCAGTTTCTTTTTCGAGCCGATCGCTTTCCAGACACTAGCTAAGGCACTAGAGTTATAATTGCGGGCGATTCTGAGCAAATCTTGGGGCGGAGCGTTAAACCAGGGAGCGATCGCATTCATCAACTGCGCCCAATAGTCGATAAACTGAAGGTAGCGATCGGCATCTCGCGGACAAAACTGGGCAATTGCGGCGTGAGTTTTTTCCAGAGAGCGATAGGAAAGAAAATATTGGCCGGAGGGATGGGGACAGAAAACGGTAGGATCGAAGAATAAATACTCTAATCCGTGGCGTTTTAGCTCCAATTCCTCAATTACTGGTCCTAAAAAGATAAATTCGTGATCGATCGCACAGAGATTAAACTTAAAATCGGGGGCTAGATCCGGGATAACCGCTTCTGTGGTAGCCGCGCCTCCCGGTACGCTACGCTGTTCGAGAAGGAGGACGCGATAACCGGCTTTGAGGAGATAGGCGGCACAAACTAAACCATTATGCCCGGCACCGATGAGGATGACATCGTAACTTTCCATGCAGTTTCAAAAATTCCTATTTTTAATTTTGCGCTTTTCTTGACCCTAATATGTTAAAAATAGTTAAAGATTCGCTGCTATCAGCAGATTTCAGCGAGCAGTTATGAGTGAGCGGGTAGAAAACCTTTAATTTTTCCTTTTTTTTATGAGTTCTGCGATTAAAGTTATTCAACCATCCGGTATTTTAGATGGCAACCAAGCCAGCGAATTTCGCCAAGAAATTGCCGAAGCCGTGCAGGGAGGTTCCGAGGTTATTATCGTTGATTTCCAGAACGTCACCTTTATGGATAGTTCTGGTTTAGGGGCGTTAGTTTTATCCTTAAAAACCGTGCGTTCTGCGGGGGGTAAACTATTGATATGCTCGATTAATGATCAGATAAAAATGTTATTTGAATTGACTGATATGGATCGAGTTTTTGAAATTTTTAATAACCGAGAAGAATTAGAACAAAAAATTTTAGGAAGTTAAGTCAGCGAAAATCCACCTGCATAATCGAAAGATCATCCCTAAAATTGCCATCAAATTGTAAAGCTTGAATTTTTTTAATAAAATTATCGAGATTTTTGGCGTAATTACAATGATAATTTCGCAAAGATTGAATAAAGTTTTCTAGTCCCCACATCCTGCCATCAACACAATCGATCTCGTAAATTCCATCGCTAAAAAGATAAAGGCTACTGGGTAAATTCAGGCATTTAACCTGATTAATATACTCCGCTTCTGGAAACATCCCGATGGGAAAACCGGGGGCTTTCAGTCTGGTTTCAATCATCTGGCCAAAAGGTTTTTGAGTCAGGAGAACTGCTGGGGGATGACCGGCGCTGGCATAGGTTAACTGTTGTTGTTTCCGATCATAAATTCCGTACCAAATAGTAAAATATTTATCATTCTTAGGACTGATTTGATAAACTTGATTTAACCCTTGTAAAACCTGATTAGGTTGATAGTAATTCACCTGACTTAAACCACGGGAACGGAGTAAATTAATCACCGAAAGGGAAGGTAAAGCCGCTCGCAAACCATGGCCCGCCACATCTAAAAGATATAACATCAAATGATCCTTATCTAACCAATAATAATCAAAACCATCGCCCCCCAATCGACGAGAAGGAAGGAAGCGAAAATCGATAGCAAGTTTTGGAGAAATAAAAGGTTCTGGTAACAGCGATCGCACATAGTCCGCCGCCTCCGCTAACTCCATTTCTAGTAATTGTTTTTGCGCTTGCAGATCATGACTTAATTGATGCAAACGCATTCCCGCCCGCACACGCGCTTTTAACTCATTAATTTCGATCGGTTTGCATAAAAAATCATCGGCCCCCGCATCCAATCCCTTCACCCGATCCTCCACCGATCCCAAAGAAGTTAAGAGGATAAAAAAAGTCGTTGACAGTTGGGGATTAAGCTTAATTTGCCGGCAAACTTCCAACCCATCGATCCCCGGCATCATCCAATCACAAATAATCATCGCCGGTTTTAGTTGCCCCGCTTGCTTTAATCCCTCTTCCCCATCACTGGCAACAAAAACCTCGTATTCCTTCTGCAAGGCTCGTCTTAGGAACGTTTGAATTACTCCATCATCATCAATTACTAGAATTCGTACCATCTTTTTTATGACTTGACTATCTCAATCTTACTGCTTACCCCCGACCCCCTAAAAGATGACTTTGCTTATACCTCAAGAGAAGATTAAATCCAGAATCGAGCTAACACATCAGTCATAGTTTGGGAAAAATGGTATAACTTCTAGCGTAAGGCATTGCAGAGGTAAGCTGGGGGTGAAGATTTCTTTTCAGGTAGATAGCGATCTCAGGTCCTTAGATACCGTTTTAAAATATTTTGAGCAACTTGAACCAGCGGACATTCCCCAAAAAGACTGGCTCCAGTGTCAGCTTGCTCTTGCCGAAGGTTTTACCAATGCTGTCCGTCACGCTCACCGACACCTACCCCCCGAAATTCCGATCGAGATCGAGATTGAGATTACCCCTCACCAGATGGAAATTCGCATCTGGGATCGGGGTTCCGTCTTCGATTTAGAGGACTTTATCGAGAAAAACGCCTATCATGACTATAGTTTCTCTGGTCATGGGCAAGGACTGCCGATCCTCCGAAAAATCGCCGATCAACTCAGTTATACTCGCAACGAAGATCAGCGCAACTGTCTATTAATTATTAAACAATTTTCCCGCCATGAATCCGATCGCGCCCCTCGTTTCTCCTAGTTGGTTAGTTAACAATCTCGATCGCCCCGATCTGATGGTTATTGACTGTCGTTTTCAATTAAATGATCCCGATCTCGGTTATCAAGAGTATTTAGCCAATCATATTGAAAATGCCTTCTATTTACACCTCGATCGCGATTTATCGGCTCCCGTTGCCCGTCATGGCGGCCGTCATCCTTTACCGAATCCGCAGACAATAGCCGCTAAATTAAGCTCTTTAGGGGTGATTTCTGGTCAAACCCATGTCATCGCCTACGATGCCTCCCGTTTTGCCTTTGCCAGTCGTCTCTGGTGGTTATTACGTTATCTGGGCCATGAACGAGTCAGCATTCTCGATGGTGGTTGGCAAAATTGGTTAAATGCCGGTTATCCCGTCTCTAATCAGATACCTGTGCCGAAAACCGGCGCTTTCCTCCCCCAAGTTCAACAGGACTGGGTAGTGACGATCGAGGAGGTAAAAAGGCAAAAAGAGCAAGGGGGAGTGGTGTTAATTGATGCCAGGGAAAGCGATCGCTATCGGGGCGAAAGGGAACCGATCGATCCGATCGCCGGCCACATCGAGGGGGCGCTTAATTATCCCTGGTTGGAAGTCACCGATAGTCAGGGTTTTTCTCAACCCCTGGCCCAGCAAACACAACGTTGGCAAGAGCGGCAAGGCGATCGAGAAATTATCCTCTACTGTGGTTCAGGAGTGACAGCCTGTGTTAATATCTTTTCCCTGACCCTAGCCGGATACGAGAATGTTAAGCTATATTCTGGAGGTTGGAGTGATTGGTGTTCCTACCTGATCTAACCAGCCCTATTGATACCCATCTATCGAGAAAGATTATCAAAATGACCTAATTACTGTACAATCCCCCTATTATCACTTTTAATTATTCCGAAACTATTATCTAATTTGTCTCCCAGACAAAAAAGCTAATTTTTATTTTAGTTGCTATCCTTTTGCTCTCAAATCACCGCTATTCCCCAAAGAATAGTCGTTTCCCCCCGTAAAATTACTAAAAAGTAATTTTATAGTTAAACTGTATAAAAAATTAGGTATGTATTTTGTATGACAGAAGCCGGTCTTTGTCATTGTAATGGTGGCACCCGTCCGAAAGATCGCCTTTCGATTTTTGTGGATGGCAATAATATGTTTTATGCTCAACAAAAAAATGGTTGGTTTTTTGACCCGCGCAAGGTGTTAAATTACTTCACCAACGACCCGAATATTATGTTAATTAATGCCTTTTGGTATACGGGTTTAAAAGATTCCCAAGATCAAAGAGGTTTTCGCGATGCTTTAATTAGTTTGGGTTATACGGTGAGAACAAAAATTTTGAAAGAATATTATGATGATAGTTCCGGTCGTTTTTCCCAGAAAGCTAATTTAGATATCGAAATCGTCGTCGATATGTTTAATACCGTCGATCAATACGATCGAGTCATTTTATTTAGCGGTGATGGCGATTTTGAACGAGCGATCGAACTATTGCGCTCTAAAAATACTCATATTACCGTAGTTTCTACGGAAGGGATGATCGCTAGGGAATTGCGAAATGCCACCGATCGCTATATTGACCTGAATGATATTCGCAAAGATATCGAAAAAAGTGATTATTAACCGATCGTTGTGTCTTTAAACCGGCTATTTATCCCCTTTTTCCTTATTGGTAGTCCTCACCCCAAACCTTCTCCCAGAAGGGGATAGGTGAGGCAATTAACCATCTCTTGTTTATTTTTCCTTGAGTCGAAAGAGTAAAAACTGATTGACCTGATTCGGATTAAAATTATCATCGCTGACCAAAATCAAAGAGCGACTACCATCTGGTAATCTTGGACCGAGGGTCATTCCTTCCAAATTATCTAAATCAATCCCCAAAGTACCTAAATCTAGTAATAATTTTTTCCGCAAGGGTTGCACCTGTAAAGCTTCTAATTCTCCCGGTATTCTGGCGATTTTCGAGGTGTCAGTGGCACTCCCATTAACTACCTGAAATAGTTTCGCTCCAAAACCTTCTAAACCAAAAGTTCGCTCTAAACTGAGAAAATAACCCTCTTTTTCTAAAGCTAATAATTCCGTCAAACCGTAGTATCTCGCACCACTGGGTGGCTCATCTAACACATACAATTGTTCCGATACTAACACAGGCGCACCGATCGGATCGATCACATAATGAAGAAGTCGCACTCTGAGATTTTCTGCTCTTTTTCCCGTGGGACTATCTTGAATTAACGCGCTTTCTGTGGCAGTAAACAAACGAAAAGGATCGTCTTTGAGAGTGCTGGTAATCCCTAAAGTTAAGGATTCAAACCCTAAATTATCCTGTATTCCTTTTTGATTGCTATCATCCGGTAAAAAGCGATTAGGAATTAACAAAGACTCCTTTAATTGTCCCTGCAAATCAAATTCAGCAATAAAAGGAGCAATTCCCTCTTTAACCGCACCTTCACTGGAAATAAACAAAGTTTGTCGGGGCGAAAAAGCGATACCTTCCGAGTCGATCGATCCCTTTTTAAAAGTTTCTCCCTTGCCATCTTTTAGGAACGTGACCGCCTCTAAATTCACTTTTTCGATTTTTTCATCATTTATCTGCAAACTAGCCCGATAAAAGCGGGCTGGAGCTTTCTGAGAACGATCATCACTGAGCAGATAAAAGCGGTTATTGGCACGATCATAGGTAATTGCCGATAATCCCCCCACCCTTGTGTCTTGATAATCCGCTTGTGGTAATTGATATTCTCCCAAAAACTCGACCGAGAGGGGTAGAAACATTCGTTGTTCTGCCAAAACTTGTGGGGAGACACCACAGGCAGCCAGACTAAAGGTTACAATTAAACTAGCAATTAAACCCAAAATTGGGAAACGCAAATTTTCGGCAGTCAGTCTCTTATAGAATTGATCGATCACAAAATATAACCCTCTACTACGCTCTTATCAATCTATTATGCTACGTTTTTCTCTCGGTTTATGGCTCTGTTTGATCGGTACTTCCCTTCCTCTCCTAGCACAAACAGAAACCCCTGCACCCAATCCCCTCGAAACTCCCTTAAAAAGTCCTTTATTACCCGCAATCGATCGCCCTTTAACTCCCTTAGAGCGTCGTCAACTGTTATTATACATCGATCAACGCGATGCTGAAGCTCAAGCTAAATACGATGCGGGATTAAATGAGGAAGCTTTTCCTATCTGGTATGAAGTGATTAAATTAAATCGTTATTTAGGGGCCAAAGAAGAAGTAAAATCTTTGGGAAAAGTGGGGTTAGCAGCTTGGAATCGAGATCGAACCGAGGATGTTAAATTAATTACTGCTCGTTTAAAATCTCTGCAACAAACTGCGGAAACTAACCGGACAATGGACGGGGAATTATTAGCATTACTAGGTACATCCTATCAACAGGTACGAGCTTTTAATGAGGCGATAATCATCTATGATAAAATCCTAGCTAATGCCAGACAATCTGGCGATAATGCGGCAGTAGAAGCAACTTTAAATCAACTTGGTCAAATTCATTTATCCCGTTTTGATTATCAAAAAGCCGCCCCAGTCTATGAGGAATTATTAACTATTTCTAAGGCGCAAAATAATTCTTTAACTCAAGGGATATATCTGCAAAGACTAGCAGAAATTTATCGAGAATCTCTGCAACCAGCTAACGCAGTAAAAATTAAAGAAGAAATAGCTGAAACCGAGATCAGAAATCAGCAAATACAGTTAATTCCCGATCTAAAAATTCAAATTGGTTTAGATTATCAAGCTTTAAAAGATGCAAATAAAGCCAGCCAAAACTTTCAAGAAGCCTATTCTCTCGCTTTTGCTTTACAACAGTACGGCACCGCAGGAGAAGCTTTAAGTAAGTTAGCCGAACTTTATAAAAGTTATCAACAGGTAGATTATGCTTTACAAATCTATCAAGAATCAATTAAAGTCCATGAATTAGGCTATAATTACTACGGTTTAATGAATACCTACGATCAAATTGGTCAAATTTATCTAGAGAGAAAAAATTATCCCCAAGCTTTACTCGCTTTCCAAAAAGGTGCGGAATTAGCCCAAGCTATCCGTTATCGTGAACAATATTTTCAAACCCAAATCACCCAAATTAATCAAGCAATAAATAATCCTGAACAGTGATCTTTAAGTCTTTGAATAGTTAACTAATGGACAGAGAAATGGGGAAATGGGGACTAAGAAATATCTTCCCCAACACCCTAAAACCCTAAAACCCTAAAACCCAAAACCCAACCCACCAATGGAAAATTCCTATTCTGAATTAACCGAAGACTTGCTGAAATTGCTGCAACATTTGCCCCACTTAAAAGATAGTAAATGGATTCAAAGATCTCTGGAAGCAATAGTCAGAATTGCTGGCGAGGAAATCGATCGCCTCGATTGGAAAATTTTAACCTATGCGATCGAAGATCTAGAAAAGGGATTTCAGGTATTTTACCCCTACCGTCACATTCGTAAACTGACCATTTTTGGCTCGGCACGCATCAAACCCGAGAGCAGTGAATACCGTCTCGCAGTAGAATTCGCACGTCGTATCAGTCAATACGGTTTTATGGTGTTAACTGGTGCTGGGGGTGGCATCATGCAAGCAGGGAATGAAGGCGCCGGACGGGAAAATTCCTTCGGATTAAATATTCAGCTACCCTTTGAACAGGGGGCTAATCCCTATATCATAAATGATGCCAAATTAATCGATTTTAAATATTTCTTTACCAGAAAACTATTTTTTCTGCGGGAAAGTGACGCAGTAGCTTTATTCCCCGGTGGTTTCGGCACCCAAGATGAGGCCTTTGAGACGCTTACCCTCTGTCAAACGGGTAAATACGGACCTGCACCCCTAGTATTGATTGATGAGCCGGATGGGGATTACTGGCAAACTTGGCAAGAACAAATTAGTGAAAATCTGCAAAAAAGAGGACTGATATCCGCCGAAGATCGGAATTTTTATACTATTACCAACGATCTAGACCACGCTTGTCAAACAATTCGCCACTTCTATCGGGTGTATCACTCCAGCCGTTTTGTGGGAGAATCCTTTGTTATTCGTCTTAATCACGAACTAAGCAGGGAACAGATCGAACAAATTAACCAAAACTTCGGCGATATCCTAGTTAAGGGGAAAATCGAACCTAGTCAAATTCTAGAACGAGAGAATCGGGATTCCAGCCACCATTTACCTCGTCTAGTTTTTTACTTCAACGGCAAGAGTTACGGACGCTTGTATCAATTAATAGATCACATCAACGATTTAAGTCCTGTAGTTGCCCTTGAAGAGCATCCCGAGAAAAAATAAACCCTAGGCTAGAGTTTCCGGACAGTATCCTAAACCCTTAGTAAATTGTTGCCGAAAAGCCTCTATATCTTGCTGATCTGGGGTACCATGGGCAACGATCGCCACTTGGTAACGACGCATGACATCAATAGGAGATTGTCCTGTTTCCAAACTCCAAAAAACCATCTGGAGACGCATTTCTGGTTGATAGGGAATCCCTAACTCATTCATGTAGGCGCGAAAATCCCCGTGTTGGCAAGGAGTAAGCATTTGATTAAACTTTACCTTGACCACCCAACCGTTAATCTGATGAATAACCGTCATGACGGAGGAGGGTAGATGAGTCATCGATCGCAGGTATTCGGTGACTCGTAGCGTTAAACTAGCATTAGCAAGAAAATAGAGATAATCCATAGTGGCCGCTGGGCTGTTGGCTAATAGTCACAATTAGTGTTATATCTCTAGTCTGACGATAAACCGTTCCAGATACCAAGGGGAGAAATCCCCGATTTAGTGAAGTTCGCCTGGGTAGGATTACCCAACTTTTGCGAAGATCTTTATGATGATAACGACGATGATCCCTGACCAATCACTCTCCAGCTACGATTATCACCTTCCTCCGGAGTTAATTGCCCAAAATCCCGCAGAACCCCGAGACAGTTCCCGTCTTTTGGTAGTAGATTCTCCTAATAGTCATAATTTGGCTATTTTTCGGGATTTACCCACTTGGTTAGAGTCGGGGGATTTGCTGGTTTTCAACGATACTCGCGTGATTCCGGCCCGTTTATTTGGACGTAAAACCACGGGCGCCCCCATAGAAATATTACTATTGGAAGAACAGGATGACCATCGTTGGTTATCTCTAGTGAAACCGGGAAAACGCTTTAAAGTCGGTTCAGAAGTCCTTTTTTATCCGAAAACAGGGCGAACGGAAGACAAAGAAAAATTATGGTTAGCGAAAGTAATCGATCGAGATCTGAACACCAGTGGTCGTCTGCTGGAATTTCAACGTCATCCCGGACGCAGTTTTTGGGATATGTTGGAGGAGTACGGTCATATTCCTTTCCCCCCCTACGTCACCGAATCGGAGGCGGAAGAAGACCGTTATCAAACAGTTTACGCTGATAAACAGGGTTCTGTGGCCGCTCCCACGGCCGGATTACATTTTACTCCCGAATTATTCCATAAGCTCGCCCAGAAGGGTATAGATACCGCCTATATCACCCTTCATGTAGGAGTGGGAACCTTTCGTCCCGTGGAGGTAGAAAATATTACAGAACACCTAATGCACCAAGAATTTTTAGAGATTTCCGCCGAAACTGCCGAAAAAATTGCCCAAACAAAGGCTAGAGGTGGCCGGGTTATCGCCGTAGGAACCACGGTAGCTCGCGCCTTGGAAGGGGCAATTAAAGAAACTAAGAGCGATAAATTAACCGCTTTTCAGGGAAAAACCAATTTATTTGTCTATCCGGGTTATCAATGGCGAGTTATCGACGGCATGATCACTAATTTTCACCTACCCAAGTCCAGTTTGATGATGTTAGTCAGTGCCTTAGTCGGACGGGAAAGACTATTGGCATTGTATCAAGCAGCTATCCAAGAGCGTTTCCGTTTCTATTCCTTCGGTGACGCTATGTTAATCCTACCCAGCGCTTGCAGCAGTAATCGGTAAGTAGTTGGACAAAATTACATCCACACCCTAGAAAGAAGGAGGGCTAGAACTGCGGAAAGGGCAACAGGAAAAAGGTAAAAATATGTGTAAGCGGCCCGCGCATCTAAATTGGTCTAGGTCGATTATCGAACCACCTTTGGCCTGTTGTCTATCCTAACCAAGAAATGAAAAGAAAAGATATTAAAATCGGTCGCCGCTATTCTAGCAAACCCCTGCAAATATTTTTAATTATTGCCTTCATCGTCGCCGCTCCCTTTGCTATTTTTTATCTTATTGCCTTGGCTTATCTTTGGCAAGGCGATCGACTTTTGGCCGCGGGGGAGAAGGAATCGGCTCTGTCTGCTTACCGAACAGTTTTATCTTTTGACGAAAATTCAGTCCAAGCCCATATAAAAATCGCTCAGGTCTTGCAAAGTCAAAAACGCTATTCTGAAGCCTTAGAAGCCTATGATCGTGGCTTTATCGTTAATCATAAACCACCGATGGAACCCTCCCAAAGTAATTATTTAGTCGCTTTGGGAGATATCTTCGCGCAGGAAGAAAAATGGTCAGAGGCGATCGATGCTTACCAAAAAGCAATGATCATTAAACCAACTTTTAAAGCGCAATTTCAGCTAGGAAAAGCCCTCTATAGTTTACAACGTTGGGATGAGGCGGCGAAAGCTCTGCAAGCAGCGGTTTTTCTCGATCCTACTCAGGGAAAGGCCTATTTTTATCTGGGAAAGGCCTACAGTGAACAGCAACTCTGGCCAGAGGCCAGTTATGCCTATCAGCAAGCTCTAGAATTGACACCTAGTCAGGGTGAAACCTACAAAAAATTAGGAGAAACCCTAGCAAAACAGGGAAAATGGCAGGAAGCAGAGCAAATATATCGACAGGCTTTAATTTACGCTCCTAAAGATGGGGATATTTATAATTATTTAGGTAAAGCTTTAGCGGAACAGGGAAAACTAGGGGAAGCGATGGCAGTTTTTCAACAGGCACGCCAAATTAGTCCCAAAAATGCCGAGATTTACGAAAATCTCTGTTATATCTATATCAATAGCGGTCAGATCGATGCGGGTCTAAATTGGTGTCGGCAGGCCGTAGAAATCGATCCCAATTTATCAGAAGTTAGATTTATTTTACAGGAAATCCAACGGGGAAGATTAATTCACGACAATCCCGAATTATTAAAAATGCCAGAGATAATTCCCAGTGTTAAGAGTGATCCTCTGGTGAATTTAAAACGCTCAATTGTTAAAATTATCGTGCGCGGCAAAAATAACAATGGTATCGGCACAGGTTGGTTATTAAAACGAGATAAAGATAGAGCTTGGATCGTGACTAATCGCCATGTGGTCACGAATTCTCGTCAAGAAATCGATGCAGGGTCCCGCATTTTTGTGGAGTATTATAGCCAACCACCCCAGGGAAAAATTCGCAAGCGTTCAAAAGCTAAAATTCTCCACACTACCCCCGCTGACGACTGGCTCGATTTAGCAGTATTAGAGGTAAAAAATCCCCCCCCAGATTTAAAACCTTTAGCTTTAGCACCGCTACCTATTGCCCCTAATCAACCAGTAATCTCGATCGGTAATCCTTTTAATCAAAAAGATTGGACTGTCAGCAAAGGCACGGTTAATGATAATGACGAAAAATCCTTAAGTTTATCCATGTTTGTCGTTTCTGGACAGTCGGGAAGTCCAGTTTTAAACGATAAAAATCAAGTGGTGGGAGTGATTTCCCAAGCGAGTTTATTTTGTGATAATCCCTCCACTCCTAAACCCCTAGAAAATGCCGTTAAATTAGGCTGCGGTTTAGCGATTCCCATTGATAGAGTGCGAGAAAGGTTAAGGGAGTGGCAAGTTATTGTCAAGTAAAAATATGACAAATTTAATGATTAAGTAGGGATCATCTTATATTTAATTTCACCTCGCTTGCCCTGAACTAACTACATCCTTGCCAACTTGTTCGGCTAAAACTTCCCCAGTAAACTCGGCAATGGCAGCATCATAGTTTTTCACTTGATCGCACCATTGGAATTGAGAAGATAACTCATATAGCCTTTTTTCAGATCCTCCGGCTTTTCCCACTGATTTCTTGGCAAGCTTGCTGATTTAGCGATCGCCACCCAAAAGGCAATAACTAAGAAAAATTTGATAATCTTTTTCTGATTCATTAGACAGCTTTGGGGGTAGATTTATGGCTGTCATTGGGGAAAATAGATTTTATTTCAATTAAATAATAGCCTAAAATACAGGTAGCGACCACATTTTTTCTAACCATTATCAGTCTGATATTTAGAGTGATATAAGCTATCGGTTCCGATCTATACAATCTGTCAGTATTTGCATTTCGTAGGGAGTGATTGCGTGTTTTGGATCATTTTCTGGAATACCCGCCTCAGATGCACAATTTTTTACAAGCTTTGTCGCTGGATCATCCGCTTGTTGATATTCATCCCATTCTGAAGATGAGGGGGAATATGTTTCCTTTTGAGTTTCTGAAGATGAGGGGGAATATGTTTCCTTTTGAGTTTCTGAAGATGAGGGGGAATATGTTTCCTTTTGAGTCGGAAAATAACTATCGTTTATCCAAGCTAATGCGAACCCACCCAAAATAGTAAAAAAAATTATCCTCTTTATTGTTAGCGACATAACTCTATCCTGTTTTTTACAATAGCGTTACTATCCTACTTTAGTCAAGATAAGGGTTTAAAGGTATAGTGGTTAAATAAGAAAATAACCAATCTCCCCATTTTTCCCTCTCTCCAAGAAAAATTAATAAGAGTTAGACATAAGCGGGAATAGAATACATCCAATCTTATCATTATTTTTGACAAGAAAAACATAAAGAGTAACGAAGATCCTTATTAACCGCGAAAACGAGAGATGGTTTTCACCTGTCCTGGTGTTGCCTGATAACTGATAACTGATAACTGATAACTGGTCACTGATAACTGATAACTGCTATGCTACTCTAGGCAGAAAACCATTTGATCGAGAACACCGTGGCTAACCAAGAAGCAACTTCCCCCGCTATTCGTACCCCCTTATACAACTTAATTGCCCAACAAACCAGCAAATTTACCCCTTTTGCGGGTTGGGAGATGCCGATACAGTTTAGCGGCTTAAAAATCGAACATAATGCTGTCCGCAACGGTGTCGGGATGTTTGACATTTCCCACATGGGCAAATTTATCTTAACTGGAGATAATCTGGTTCAATCTCTCCAAACCCTAGTTCCTTCTAATTTAGCCCGTTTAAGGGCAGGAAAGGCACAGTATAGCGTTTTACTTAACCCAGACGGTGGCATCATCGATGATATTATCTTTTACTACCAAAGCGAAAGCCAAGGCGTATTAATTGTTAATGCCTCAACCACCGATAAAGATCGAGAATGGATTTTAGGCAATTTAGAGGGATCGGGGGTCAAATTAAAGGATTTATCGCGAGAAAGGGTCTTAATCGCCCTGCAAGGACCCAAGGCATCCACAATTTTACAGCCCTTGATCGGGGAAAAATTAAGCGATTTTGGCCTATTTAATCACTGGGAAAGCCAGCTTTTCGGGGAAAAAGTTTTTATCGCTAGGACCGGTTACACAGGAGAAGATGGCTTTGAAATTATGGCCCCTCCTGAAATCGGACAGCAACTTTGGACGGAATTCTTAAATTTAGGGGTGACTCCCTGCGGTTTAGGGGCGCGGGATACCCTGCGTTTAGAGGCAGCTTTAGCCCTTTATGGACAGGATATCGACGATAGCACGAGTCCCCTAGAGGCTGGCTTAAATTGGTTGGTTCATCTGCCAGAAAAAGGCGATTTTATCGGTCGCAATGTCCTTGAAGACCAAAAACTTAATGGTGTGAATCGGCACTTGGTGGGATTGCAGATGTCCGGCAAACATATCGCCCGTCACGATTATCCAGTAGTATTCGCTGGGGAAGTGGTGGGTAAAGTTACCAGCGGCACTTTATCACCAACTTTAAACACAGCGATCGCTTTAGCCTATCTTCCCACACCTTTCGCCTCGATCGGACAGGCGATCGAAGTAGAAATCCGCGGCACCACCTACCCCGCTACCGTCGTCAAAAAACCCTTTTATAAAAGTAAAAAGTAACGTAACTACCGAGGTCTTGACAAATTAGGAAAAAACCAGAACTTCCCCCTTGAGAACTTGAGTAAAAACTTGTTTGTTCTTTGTTCCTTCTTAAGTCCGTCTGTTGAGGGGGCTGAGAACTATTCTGAGTATTTAATCCCAGTCTCTTCTCCAGCTCGGCTATCTTTTCCCGCAGAGCTTGATTTTCCTTTTCTAATGCTTTAATTCTGTTGGCTTGTTCTTCGTAAGTCATGGTTCACATTCTACCGCCTTTTTTCTCTACCTCGGCAGTTACGATTTATTCAGCAAACCCTAAATAAGTAGTTGGACAAAAGTAAAGTTAACTTTGGGGTAAGGAGTCAGTAGCCGGTCGTCGGTCGTCAGTAAGAATTGCGGCAATTTACATTTCTTAAGATAGACAACAGAATTTATGTCCGACTACTTAGCAGTAAGGTTCTTGATGAGAGATAACCATTAGAAAGAGGTAAACTCCCAAACGCATCTACTGCTTATCGGCTCTCCTCGTTTCTGTGTGGAAGGAAGAAGAATAGGGATAATTTTCCAGAAATATACTCTTCAAATCTTCAAAGGGAGCATCTCACCTTTGTAACCCCCAAATCAGGTTTTATGTCAAGCTATTTTGAAAGCCTTGCTAGAAACCAGTTTTAGGGACAAGTATAATGACTCACTTGCATAAATGAGATGCTCCCGAATTGACTCTTCAAAGCCTTGCCGTCGCCAAGACTCCTACGAATGATCAGCACTGATGATCACACAAAGTCGAGAAGAGCAGCTTACCTTCTTGCTTAACATCCTAAACTTCGAGAAGAGCAGCTTATCTTCTCCCTTAACATCCTAAACTTCGATTGTCACTGCTGAAACTTACCCATATACTTGTGAACAAGTTACAACTATAGAGTAGATGCTAAAGTTTTCCCTTTAACATTTCTCTGGAAAATCCTTTGAATAATTGAATACCTTGGCTTATATACCGTGATTTTATCAAGGTTATTTTGAGTGCCAATGAGATAGTTGTAATTGCTAAATGACAATAAATCATAAGCTTTCGGGAAATACCGAAAAAAGACCTGGCTGGGTTCCGTCGCTCCTAGGATAACCAGATAGTTATCAAACACAATTATTGTCCTCAAAACAAGGAAAAAAATGCCGAAAACTCAAAGCGATAAAAGCGATAAAATCGCTAATCCTATAGCCGTTGTCGGGATGGGTTGCCATTACCCTGGTGCCAACCAATTAAGCGAACTTTGGGAGAATATTTTAGCGCGTCGTTGTCAATTTCGCCAGTTTCCCGATCAACGTTTACCACTCTCGGAATATTATGATCCCGATCCCGCCACTCCCGATAAAACCTACGGAACACGCGGGTCCTTCATTGATGGCTTTCAATTCGACTGGGTTAATCGTCGAGTTCCGAAAAAAACGGTCGATGGAACCGACATCGTGCATTGGTTAGCCTTAGAAGTAGCCGACAAAGCGATCGAAGATGCTGGGTATCGTCGAGATACCATTCCCACCCAAAAAACCGGGGTCATTCTCGGCAATTCCTTAACTGGAGAACATACTCGCTCGAATGTGATGCGGTTACGTTGGCCCTATGTACGAAGAGCCTTGCGAGCCGCTGCCGAAGTCAAAGGACTGTCTGGAACAATTGTGGAAGAACTTCTCGAAACAATGGAGAAATTCTATAAATCCGTTTTCCCACCCATTACCGAAGATACCCTAGCTGGAGGACTGTCCAACACCATAGCCGGACGAATCTGTAACTTTTTTAATTTTGACGGTGGTGGTTATACCGTCGATGGCGCTTGTTCCTCCTCCCTAATCGCCGTTGTCACTGCCGCCAACGCTTTAAGTAATGGCGATTTAGACATGGCCTTAGCCGGTGGCATTGATATCAGTCTCGATACCTTTGAATTAATTGGTTTCGCCAAAACCGGCGCACTGACGGCTCAGGATATGAGGGTTTATGATCGCCGTGCCAGTGGCTTTATCCCTGGGGAGGGAGCTGGTTTTGTCGTTCTCAAACGATTAGCCGACGCACAGGCCAATGGCGACTACATTTATGCCCTGTTGGACGGTTGGGCTCTGTCCTCCGACGGCAAAGGAGGCATTACCGCACCCTCCAAGGTGGGACAGTCCAAAGCCCTATTAAGAGCTTACGAAAAAGCCAGTTATAGTCCCCAGTCTCTTCATTTTATTGAAGGACATGGAACCGGAACCCCCGTAGGCGATCGGGCTGAAATTGAAGGGGTAGCCCTAGCCATGAACGCCTCGAAACCTGCCCCCCCTCGTTCCTGTGGCATGACTTCTTTTAAATCCCTAGTTGGTCATACGAAAGCGGCGGCCGGGATCGGGGGTTTCATTAAAGCGGTCATGGCGGTTAATCAGCGGATCGTTCCCCCTACCGTTAACTGTCAAGAACCGAATCCGGTTTTCGAGGAGAGCGCCCAATGTTTATATCCAGTGCAACTAGGGGAAATCTACCCGGAAACGGAGATTTTACGGGCGGGAGTGTCGGCGATGGGTTTTGGAGGCATTAACTCCCATGTGACCCTTTCTTCTGGTGATGCACCCTCCCCCCGGTTAAAACCCAGTTTAGACCAGCGTTCGCTTTTAGTCTCCAACCAAGATAGCGAAATCTTTGTCTTCGGGGCTAATTCTCTTGCCCAACTGCTGGAATATCTGCAAATTTTCTCAGAACAAGCCAAAGGGATGAGTTTAGCAGATATGGTGGATTTAGCAGCGCAGAATGCTCAAACATTGTCCCCTCAGACTTCAATTCGCGCCGCCATTGTGGCAGAAAACCCCAGAGAATTACTGGAGCGCTTGGAGCATTTAATCAACATTCTTCACTCTCAACCCCCAGCCGCGGGAGAAACATATATATCCCAGCGAAAAGACATCTGGCTCGCCCATCAAGTGCAGCGTTCTCGAGTAGCTTTTCTCTTTCCAGGACAAGGTTCACAAAAGCTGAACATGGCCCGGACTTTGGTGGAGCGATATTCTTGGGCAAGAGAGTTAGTGCAACAGGCAGATTTATGGCTGATTGAATCTGGTTTTGAACCGATTAGTCCATTAATTTACCGTCCTCTTGACCGCGCTGTTAACCAACAACAAGTAGAACAATGGTTTAACGCTCTCACCGATGTTGCACCGCAAGCAATCTGCTTGACTTCACTACTGTGGAAGCATTACCTGAAACGACTTGGACTGGAACCAGTGGCACTAGGGGGTCATAGTTTGGGCGAATTGACTGCTTTTGAAGCGGCTGGTGCTTATGATGAAAAAACCCTCCTTTGCTTTGCCGCAATGCGGGGAAAAGCAATGACAGTTAAGGGCGATTCTATCGGGACAATGGCGAGTTTAGCTTGCTCGGATGCCACCGCGCAAAAGCTCTTACAAGGGATTTCTGGTTATGTAACCGTTGCTAATATCAATAGTCCTCAACAGACGGTTATTTCTGGAGAAAAAACCAGTGTTGCTGCTGTTTGTGACCTGGCATTAGCCCAAGAAATTCAAGTCCGCCAACTTCCGGTAGCAAATGCTTTTCACTCCCAAATGGTGGCGAAAGCAGCTGAATATTTGCGAAAAGAAGCTCCCATTCCTGAGATTTTAGAACAGGTTTCTCTGCCTCTATTCACCAGCGTTAACGGACAGATAATTAATTCAGGACTCAACTTAAAAGAACACTTTGCTCATCAGATTGTTGCTCAGGTAAATTTTGTTTCTCTTGTTGAAAATCTGAAGAATAAATGTGACTTGATAGTTGAAGTTGGAATGGGAAAAGTGATTTCTGGTTTAGTGGGGGCAATAGTTCCCTCTCCCCTCTGTTTTCCCCTAGAGTCAAAACCGGGTATCGCTCGCGATTTGAATACTTTTTTAGCCGCTTACTTTGTGCAAGGAGGCGAAGTAAACTGGCAAGCTTTGTATGAACAACGATTGGTTCGTCCTTTTATCCCAGCTGCTGAGCGTCTGTTTATTGATAATCCCTGCGAACGATCTTTTCCAGTATCTCTTGAAGAGATGGAGCCGAGTTCTGCCTTTTCTTGGGAAAAGATACAACAGTCATCACCCAATCTGACTCTCGCTCATTCCTCTAATTTTGCCCAATCAGAAAGTCTTTTTGCAGATGATGAACTAACGACAGTCTTAGCAAATTACCTGCTGGAACGTGGTTCTTTTCTCTCTGAGTTAATCAGTGCCGATATCCAAAGCTTACCCTTTGTAAACACTCACAATGCCTAGAGGACATTATGACTTATTCTTCTGACTCCAAACAAGCAGTTGGCAATCAAGAGATTGTTAAACTTCTCTCCCATTACTTCTCTAACCGAAGCCAGTTTTTGTCCCAAGTTATCAAAGCAGATCTTCAGTCTTATATTTTGCTTAAAAGTCCAGCAACTAATCTGATTCCCTTTCAGAGCAGTGTTCAGGTAAATAGCACTGTTAATAGTAATGGTCATAGCACTGTTAATAGTAATAGTCATAGCACTGTTAATAGTAATAGTCATAGCACTGTTAATAGTAATAGTCATAGCACTGTTAATAGTAATAGTCATAGCACTGTTAATAGTAATGGTCATAGCACTGTTAATAGTAATAGTCATAGCACTGTTAATAGTAATGGCAATAGCAATGGTCATAGCAATGGTCATAGCAATGGTCATAGCAATGGCAATAGCAAGCGAATCCCAGAAACAACAGTAATCCAAACCAATTTAACTGTTGAAAAACGTTTAATTGAGTTAGTTGCAGAAAAAACCGGCTATCCAGTAGCCAGCATCAATCTTGATGCCAAACTACTAGATGATTTAAATTTAGATTCCATCAAAGCTGGCGAGTTAGTAGCGACAGCCGCCAAAACCTTTGGTGTGAGCGGAAAAATTGATCCTTCTGCTTTAGCTAATGCTACTTTGCAAGAAGTAAAACAGGCTATTGATGCCGTTGTTTCTGTGGAAATGCTAACGGAAGTTCCTGAGCAAATAGAGGTTGCGCCTCTGGTTTTGCCGCCTTCAGATTCCCTTGATATTACCCAAAAATTACTGGAATTAGTCGAAGAAAAGACTGGGTTTCCTAAAGATACCCTCAGCCTCGATTTGCGTCTTCTTGATGATTTAAACCTCGACTCTATTAAAGCAGCCGAGCTAGTTGCTACAGCAGTCAAACAAGTGGGAGCAACGGGAAAACTAGATCCCTCAGCCTTAGCGAATGGAACTTTAGCGGATGTCATTGCGGCGCTGGAGAAGGTATCAAACCAACCCTCTGTCAAAACTGCCGCTTCAGAGAAAACACCAGTGCTGCAAGGGAGCCAAAATAATCCCCCCCCGGAAAGCAACTGGGTCCGTAACTACGCCATTGAGTATGTGCCTCAACCTCTGACTCCTCCGACAATTGCCACTGATTGGTCACAAGCTCAAGTCTTAATTGTCTCTGATGCTGCCACATCGATTGCTCAAACTCTTACCAAGCAATTAGAGCAATTGGGCGCTCAAGTCCAACAAAAGACCTACGCCGAAATCGCAGCGGCAGAACCCGCCAGTATCGGTTTATTCTCCCACTATCTAGGGATTTTACCCGATATTTCCCCCTTGCCATCGGAATTACCCCTCGCCGCCATGGTAACTCGCCTCAGCATTGTTGCTACCATGAGCCACGCCAATCCCTCGGCAACTTTAGCTTATGTTCAATTTGGTGGGGGGCGTTTTGGCACTGGTGAGGGGGAATACAATCCCGCAGTCGCTTCAGCGGCGGCCTTTGCCCGCAGTGTTCATCTAGAGCGCCAAGAAGCACGAGTCCGGGTAATCGACCTAGCGGCAGCAATTGAACCAACCCAGGCCGGTAAATTAGTAATTCAGGAACTAGCCGGAGATGAGGGGATTACAACCGTTGGCTATGATGCGACACAAGTAAGGCTAATCCCCCAAGCTCAGTTACAGCAGCCGATTGATTATACGCCCCGTTCCCTCACCTGGTCGGCCTCAGACGTAATTCTGGTGACAGGTGGAGCCAAGGGAATTACCGCCGAATGCGCTCTCGCTTTAGGAAAAGAAACGGGAGTGAAAATGGCTTTGGTGGGGCGAGCAGCAGTGCCAGCAGCCGGAGATAGCAACAGCGAAATTGCCCAAACTCTCAAGCGCTTAGCAGCCCAAGGACTCACCGTTGCTTACTATCGCTGCAATATTGCTGAGCCTACTGAGGTCGGGCAGTTAGTTGACCAAGTGACTCAAGAATTAGGCCCAATCACCGGAGTAATTCACGGAGCCGGACTCAATCAACCCCGTCGCGTCGAACAAGTTAGACCCCAAGATGCTCAAGCAGAGGTCTCGCCCAAACTTTTGGGAGCTTACAACCTATTACAGGCATTAGCCTCTAACCCACCCAAGCTCTTTATCGCTTTTAGTTCGATTATCGGCGTTACCGGAATGCCTGGTAATGCTTGGTATGCCTTTGCCAATGAATCCCTGTCCTTGCTGTTACAACAGTACCAACGGCAACACCCCCAAACCCAGGTACTTGCGCTTGCTTATAGCGTTTGGGATGAAATCGGCATGGGAGCGCGTCTTGGCAGTGTCAAGCATCTAGAGCGCATGGGGATCAAGGCGATTTCTCCCCGTGAAGGAGTCAGCCGCTTTCTCCAGCTTTTCCAAACCGCACCAAGCACCTCACAGGTAGTGATTACCGCTCGTTTAGGTGGCTTAGATACCTGGTTACCAACCCCCTTACCCGCTCCCACCGGACTGCGCTTTATCGAAAATGTCCAATATGTGGAACCACAGGTAGCCTTGACTGTGCGGACTCATCTGAGTTTAGAGAAGGATCTCTATGTCAAGGATCACCTTTGGCGCGGTTCTTATTTATTCCCCACCGTGTTTGGGTTATGTGCCATGGCCCAAGCTGTGGCTTACCTGACAGGAACCGCAACCCCTGCAATTGTTCGCCTGGAAGATATTTCTCTGCGACGACCAATAGTCGTTAATCCAGAGACTGGGGTTGAGATTCAAATTGAAGCAGAAATTGCCGAAGCTACCAGCAATGGGGAACGTCGAGTTAAAGTGGGTATTTATACCGAGCAAACGGGCTTTTCTCTGGCTCATTTTTCTGCCTATCTCATTCTCGGAGAGTTGACTTCTGCTTCTCAGGAAAAACCCGAATTAGGCCAACCTCTCCCAATCGCTCCCAAAACCGATCTCTACGGGGATTTACTCTTCCAGGGAGAACGTTTTCAACGCCTGGGTGAAATTTACAGCCTTAGTGAAAAACAGAGTGTCTTCCGTTCCTACGCTCAGCTTTCTGGCGAAGATTTATCCAATCAAAGCTTTAGCCAGGGATTGAATCAGTCTTTAATCCTCGGCGATCCCTATTTTCGCGATGTCCTGCTCCAATCGGTACAGTTGACCATTCCCCAAGATATCTGTTTACCCGTGGAAATTGCCAAGATTGAGCGATTTAAACCGGCCAGCAGCGATCAAGGTCGCCGCATTGTCACCGTTAACCTATTGGCGCAGGAAGATCGGGAGTATATTAGTGAAGTGATTGCTACTGATGAGCAGGGGAACCTAATTGAACGCTTGAGTGGATATCGCCTACGGATTCTCGAAGAACACCCAGAAAATCCGACGGCGGCTGAGTTAGTTAATCCTGAAATTCGCGATCGCCAACACCTGCGACAAGTGTTACAGACAACTTGCCAGGGATTAGAGATTCCACCGCCTACCGTTGCGCTTGGTTATGCGCCTAACCTGCAAGGGAAATCCTTAGAACAGCGCCGCCAACAGGAAAAACCAATTGTAGAACGGGCGCTGAAAACTAAGCTAGGACTCAAACCCGAGCAAAACTTTGTGTTCGAGCTTGAGTCTCTCCCCTCTGGTAAGCCTCAACTGAGCGGGACACAAGTTTCTGGGTTAAATGTTTCTTTATCTCACTGCGATCGCTATTGTCTCTGCACTGTGGCTGAAACTCCCCAAGGTTGTGATATCGAAGCAATTACCCCTCGCAGCACCGAGGACTGGGTCGCCCTCTTAAGTGATCGCCGCAGTCAACTGATGGAGCAATTGGTGCGCCAAGGAGACACCCAAGAGCGGGCCGGTATGAGGATTTGGTCAGCCACAGAAGCAGTTCGCAAAGCTTTTAATGGTAGTGATCCGCAGTTTTCTCTAGTGGCGAAACAAGGGGATGGGGTCTTGTTATCCACCTCAACCCTGGAGGGTGAGTCTCAAGTGCTGACTGTCCCTGTCAAGTTAACCCGTCCACCGGAACGGATGGTGGCGATTGTGGTTTCCCACACCCCAGGGTCTGTCCCCACAGAAGCTAATTTCCAGTCTCCTCAAGCAACGGAAGCGGCGATTATCCCAGCGACACCGGGGAAAATTGACAGCCATAGCTCTCGCTACACCCATGATGGCCCGCAAGGACAATTAGTCTATGAGCAACGCTATCAAGTCAGTTTCAAAGATAGTGGTAGCATTAGCCGTCACGTTTACTTTGCCCAATATTTTCGCTGGATTGGCAAAATTCGGGAATTGCCGATGGAAAGTATTGCCCAGCAAATGTTAGCCGACTTCCTAACTGGAGATTGGGGCATGGTTACCAATTCCGTTAGCCTGCGAGTTGTGGGAGAAGCCACTTCCTATGATGTGATTCAAGCGCGAGCCTGGGTAGGCAATATTGTCGGCTCCTCCTTTGAGACTTACATCGAGTTTTGTAAGGTATTACCCGATAATTCCCTAGAGCGTCTGGCGATTGCCGAAGTTAAAGCCACTTGGGTGCGGTTAGTTAGCTATGGAGTTCCCGCTCCCATGCCTTTCCCGCCCTATCTCCAAGACTATTTGGCTCGCTTTGCCGCTGACAAACCCGCCAGCCTTGATTTAAAACACCCAGAAACCCTGCCTCTGGCTCCCCTACCTGCGGGCCTTGCTTCCCTCAAGCCGGGGGCTGTCATTGATGACATTCCACAACAAGAAAGCCGCTATGGACGGTTATTGCGGTCTGAGGTCTTCCAAACCACCCTGGAAGAATCGAATTTGGTCGGTAATGTTTACTACGGCAATTATTTCATCTGGCAAGGACGCATTCTCGACCTGTTTCTTTACTCAGTTGCTCCCGAATATTTGCGGATTTCTAATCCCTGTGGGGAAATGGTCTGTCTCTATACCCGCATGGACTATCTACGCGAAGCGATGCCTTTTGACCGCATTCGCACCCTTCTCTATGTGCGTTCAGTGTCCGAGTGTGGCGCATCCTTCAACTTTGAGTTCTTCCGGGAACAGCCTGATGGCACTTTGGAAAAACTCCATGTCGGTCAACAAGATGTGGCTTGGGTGGAGCGGCGAAAAGATGGAACGGCTGTAGCCGCACCCTGGCCCGAGGCGGTGAAGCAATCTTTAGTCGCAAGGGCGACCACCAGGGAAGCCGCTCTGTTAATGGTCTAGAAAAACCTGCTCTCTAGGATGGGGGGGGAAACCCATCCTCAGACCAACCTACTGACTAGATTCTGCTTTTTCACTTTTCTCCATCTACCCAGGAAAATTTGTCATGTACAAGCCGAATAAATCATTGAGAAGCCTACTCCGACTGATCCACATTTTGGCATCACTTCTGTTAGGGATTTTTATCTATTCCCCCTGGCGCAATCATCCAGGAATGCTGATAGCCGTCGGGATTGTTGTCTTTCCCCTCCTAAGCTTCACTGGACTTTGGATGTGGCAAGGGCGACGCATCGAAAAATGGTTAATGGAGAGCCGAACCATACTTTCCTCAGAGGATTCTCCCTCTTAATTGAACTAACTTAACGTAATTCTGGTTCTTCGGTGTGTGTTATGTAATAGACGGGGATTATACGCGATGAAAACCTTTGTGGTTGATCTAGAACCAACTAATCAATTAAGTCTCTTGTCAGATCAGGATTTAGTCGATTTATGCCCCCCGATCAAACCGGACCTAGTAACGAAGAGCCGGATTGCATTGCATCTTTCATATTCTGATCTGACAACGCCGCAAGGATTGCATTGCATCTTTCATATTCTGATCTGACAACGCCAAATTCCGCGTTCCTTTTAAGCTGGATACCTTGGCACTGAAGGTAGCTACCCACACTGTTTTCGGTTTAGTTAAGTTGAGTTGAATTGAGGTTTTTTCGCTCGCTTTCCCCTAATAATCCTCCCAGGTAATGTCTAAAGCCTGTTTTTTGGGCTTTGGTTTTGAGGCAACCATCGAAGCGTTGACACCAGTTGTCAAAGCAGGGGGGCATAGCCGATGGAGTGTTCTCTCTCATAGGGGCAGTCTCGATGTGAAACGTTAATCTGTCAATGATTATACCCTGATTTGCCTTTTGTTGTCGTTTAAGTCCCACTAACTCAGCTTAACTTCTTCTTAAAATCCTAAACATCTCTGGTCTTATCTCAAGAGTTTAGAGAAACTAAGACTCAGAGACATTCCAAAACTAAAACAACAAGTACAAGGAGAAACCAATCATGGAAGAATTTTTGATCAATTACGTCAACGGAACCCCAGGAAATGACCTCTTATTAGGCAGTAAAGGTAATGATGCTATTGATGGGGATGCTGGCAATGATATTTTAGTTGGTGGTTTGGGTGATGATGCTCTTAACGGCGGCGATGGCAATGATGCTCTCTTTGGCGGTGCTGGCACTGATGTTCTCAATGGCGGTCCCGGTGAGGACACAATGTTCGGAGAGGAGGGACTTGATGCCATGTTTGGCGGTGATGGTAACGATGCCATGTTTGGCGGAGCCGGTCAGGATGCCATGTTTGGCGAAGATGGTGACGATGCCATGTTTGGTGGGAGTGGGATTAACTCCATGGATGGAGGTAATGGTAACGATGCACTCTTTGGCGGTCAAGACAACGATATTCTCAATGGAGGTGCTGGAGACGATGGCTTGTTTGGGAATAAAGGCGATGACGTTCTCTTCGGCGAACTGAACAACGATGTCATGTTCGGCGGTGAGGGAAACGATCGTCTCAATGGAGGAGATAACAACGATGCGATGTATGGCGAAGCAGGAAACGACATCCTCATTGGTGGCAATCACAATGATATTCTGATCGGTGGAACAGGAGATGACATTTTGATTGGTGGTAATGGCACAGACGTTCTTACTGGTGGTAGTGGTGCTGATTTGTTTGGACTTTCTTCCGCAGGAGGAACTAAAATTACCGACTTTGTAGTCGCTGACGATACCCTCTTCGTTTCTGCTGCCGATCTCGGCGGTGGAATCTCCCCAGAAAATGTGGTGGCTGTCGCTCAGTTTGTCATTGGTACAACAGCTACTAATGCTAACGAACGCTTTATTTACGACAATACTAATGGGTCTCTTTACTTTGATGCTGATGGCATTGGTGCGACTCAGCAAATTCAGATAGCAAGTCTAGCCTCTGGTCTCACCTTGACTAACAATGACATCTTTGTTGTTGCCTAAAATAATCTTAACAGCAATAAGTTGTCGATTATTGCTGTTATTTTAGTACAATTCAAAACCACAAAGGAAATGGCAATGAAAATTTTCAGTCCGCGTGTGCATGGGTATCTAGACTATTTCGTAGTTATTGCTTTTTTGTTCGCCCCCATGCTTTTCAATTTTTCTGGCATACCAGCGAAGATTTCTTATGCAATTGCTGGCGTTCACCTATTGGTGACAATAAGCACGGATTTCCCCCTGGGATTAATCAAAGTAATTTCTTTCAAGTTACACAGCACCATTGAATTTATCGTGCCGTTCATTCTGATAGTCCTACCGTGGTTGCTTGGTTTTGCCTCTATTTCTTCAGCTCGTAATTTTTACTTGGCTGCTGGAATAACCATTTTTATAGTCTGGCTAATAACCGATTATAAAATTGCTAGATAGAACAAACTCGAAATACTCTAAGTCTTGATTAACCCCATCTCTCTCTCAAAGGAGTTTAAAATGTCCCGAACACAATCAAAATCTCTCGAATATGATGTAGTCATTATGGGTGCTGGTTTTGCTGGCCTATGTCAAGCGCGACACCTGATGCTCAAGATTCCCAATATCAAAGTTGCTCTAGTGGATCCTCGTCCCGAACAACGCACAGATAAGGACTTAAAAATTGGCGAGTCCACCATTGAAATTGCCGCTCTTTTTCTCGCTAAAGAATTGGGACTACATGATTACCTAATTGAAAATCATGCTCCCAAACAAGGGCTTAACTTTCACTGGCCCAAAAATCCAGCAAAAACTGAAACAATCGACGACTACTATCATGCTGGCTCGAACCGACAAGTTCCCATTCCCTCTTTTCAAATCAACCGCTCCAAGTTTGAACAAGACTTGCTAAAAATGGATAAAGCCATGGGAATCAACTTCTATAACGGGCAAGTTGTTGATGTTGATTTAACTCCTGGCGATGCCATTAAAACAGTTAAAATCAAGGTAGGCGATGAAAGAATGGAACTGCAAGCCAAACACGTTATCGATGCAGCAGGACGGAAATTTATTATCGGACGGAAGACTGACAACCTCCTATTTGGTCCAGAAAACTTAATGGGATTAAACACGGGTTCTGCCTGGGTGCGAGTCAAAAATGTAGATCGTACCATCTTTCACAGTGGCTACGATCCTCTTAATGCCTCAACCAGCCATTATTACTCGACTAATCACTATTTTGGCGAAGGACATTGGCTGTGGATGATTCCGATTGACACCCAAACAATGGAATTATCTATTGGCGTGATTCATCACCATGATGTGATTAATTCTACTCAGGTAAACAGCCGGGAAAAATTCCATGATTTCCTGCGAAATAACCACCAAATTCTTGCCAATATTATTGACAGTGGAGAAGCAGTAGATTTCCACTATTGGCCGAGGATTTCTCACACAAGCAAAACCCTATTTTCTCCCGATAATTGGTATGTCCTTGGCGACGCTGCTTACATCTTCGATGCTTTCTATTCCTACGGAACCACCACGATTGCTTTAGCCATTGAAGGGATAACGGAGATTGTGCGGGCCAAACTGGCAGGGGAAGAATCGGCGGAACAAAAACGGGCTGCTTACAATGAGTTTAACTTAGCCTACTCCCGTAGTGTCAACTGTCTCTATCGGGGACACGCCAAACAGTTAGGACAAGCCAGTGTGATGAGTTGGCGCATTTACTTTGAGTATATGTGGTGGTTTGGGGTGCAAGTTCCTATGTATGTAGGTAAATGGCATTTGGACCTCACCTATATTCCCATCTTTCTCAAAACTCTAAACAGCAATATTGATGGACTGTTTGCTGATTTAAATGAACAATTTACCGAACTAGCAGACAAGGATGTCAATATTGGCTTGATGGATTGTTACCGGGGCGATCAACTTTTCAAGGGTTATCACACTCTCAAACACTTTGATGACTTCCTAGAAAATACCAAGTTTGAACCGCGGCGGTGTAATGTCTTTGCTGGTTTAAAAGCTACCTGTTTTTATGCCGCTCTCTGGTATGCACTCTTTCAATGGAAAGGATTTGGTATCGAAGGTTGTCTCAATCCCAGCCATATTTACCATTTCTTGCGCCTATTAGGGTTATCAGGACAAGCAACTATCGGCGAGTTAATTTATAAGTTTAAAACCAAAGGACTGCCCGCCAACAGCGAAATTGAAGCGATGCGTCAAGAGTTTAAAACTTATCAATATCAACCAAAACTCCAGCCTTGGCTGGCAGAAGCTACCAATTCTTAAGGATTTTGACTTGCATCAAATTCAACGCTCTTCTCTCAATCATCTGTGAGTGTCAATTACCTCATCAACTATCAAGGAGTTAACCATGAATTATACCATTACTCAATCCCGAGAATACGATGTTGTCATTATGGGAGCAGGCTTTGCTGGACTGTGCCAAGCACGACATCTCATGCTCAACATCCCTAATATTCGGGTGGCACTAATCGATCCCCGTCCCGTTGAACGTACAGACAAAGATTTAAAAATCGGTGAGTCTTTAATCGAAGTTGCCGCTTTATTTCTCTGCAAAGAGTTGGGACTACATGATTATTTAATCGAAAACCACCCCCCCAAATCTGGTCTCAATTTCCACTGGCCAAAAGATCCAGCAAAAACAGAAACCCTTGATGATTATTATCATGTCTGGGCAAACCGTCAAACTCCAGTGGGGTCTTTTCACCTACAACGGGCTAAATTTGAGCAAGATTTACTGGTGATGAATTGTCAGATGGGAGCCGATTTTTACGAGGGACGGGTCAAAGATGTCGCTCTTACTTCAGGGGATGAGCTAAAAACAGTTTATGCCAAAGTTGGCGAGGAAAATATTACCCTTCAAGCCAAGCACGTCATCGATGCCGCAGGCAAGAATTTTATTATTGGACGCAAAACTGATAATGTGCTTTCCGGTCCAGAGAATCTCCTGGGACTCAATAATGGTTCAGCGTGGCTGCGGGTGAAAAATATCGACCGCACGATTTTCCACAGTGGCTATCATCCCGAAGGCACATCTACCAGCCATTATTATGCCACCAATCACTATTTTGGCCAGGGTCACTGGTTGTGGATGATTCCGATTGATAAGCACTCGATGGAACTATCTATTGGCATTATTCACCATCACGATGTTATTCCCGCCCAGAGCATAAATAACCTGGAGAAGTTTTCCAATTTTCTCAAGAGCAATCATACTATTCTCTCTCGATTGATTGAAAGTGGGGAAGTAGTTGATTTTCATTACTGGCCGAAAATTGCCCACAAAAGCAAAGTTCTTTTTTCTCCTGATAACTGGTACGTTATTGGGGATGCTGCCCATATTTTTGATGCTTTTTATTCCTATGGAACGACCATGATCGCTTTTGAGGTAGAAAGTGTTACAGAAATTATCCGTGCTAAATTGGCTGAGGAAGCAGCAGCAGAACAAAAACGATCCGCTTACAATGATTTCAACCTAGCTTATGCTCGTACTGTCAACTGTCTCTACCGAGATCATGCCTATCAACTCGGTCATGCTAGTGTTATGAGTTGGCGGATTTATTTCGAGTATATGTGGTGGTTTGGTGTCCATGTTCCCACCTATATTGGTAAATGGCATCTGGACTTAAATTTTATCCCCCGCTACGTGACAATTGCCGATGGCAATGTTAATGGAATTTTCGCTGATTTATGTCGGGAATTTCATCAATTAGTGTCACAGGGTGCTAATATTGGCTTAATGGATGCCTATCGGGCCGATCAATTGCTGGGTGGTTATGGAACCTTAAAACACTTCGACGATTTCTTAGAAAATACCAAGTTCGAGCCTCGGCGCTGTAATGTTTTTGCCAGCATGAAAGCCGCTTACTTCTACATTGCTATTTGGTATGCTCTCTTTCAATGGAAAGCTTTTGGCATCGCTGGTTGGTTAAATCCGAAACATTGGTATTACTTTGGTCGGATGTTGAAGCTATCGATTCAAGCCACAATCGCCGAAGTAATTTATAAGCGCAAAACCCGAGGAATAGCTGATAACAGCCAAATTGAGAAGATGCGTGAGGAATTCAAAAACTATCACTATCAACCGCAGAAGAAATCGCCTTCTGTTGTTCAAAACGTGGTCGGTGAAAGAGTAACAATTGAGTCTTTTCCTGCTTAGTAGGAGCGAATAGCTGTCACTGGTGTCAACTTAAGCAAAGCCAAACTATAATCTGTCATGGCGAGACGGCATTTTTGTCAATCCCCCCCTCGCTATGACATTCAAAAAATCATCATTTTTACTTAATTTGAGACTAATGATCGCTGTTCACCCGTAAAATTCCTGCTCTTAGTTGAGGTAATTATCATGGAATTAGCCACCTTTGTCTCATCCCAATTCATCTTAGAGCCTAATGAATTGCGCCGGGGAATTAACCGCATTGGCTTGAATCTTTCCGAATCAGAATTTAATGCACTCGTGCAGGGGAACTCAGTTGACTTGGAAGGTAGAGGACTGAGTGAAATTGGCTCAATATTTATCATGGCAGCCGCTGTTGCTCCACTTAATTTAGGTAAGCCGAGAACGCTGCTTAAGTTTTCTGATTTACCGACTCTTGTTGAGCCAAACATTCCGCCTGAAAATGCTAGTTGTCCTGGAATTCCGATTTACTGTTGGCTCTCTGACTTAGACAAAAAACGTTGTGTTTATCTCACCTTAACCGATAGTAAACCAGTTCTCCAGATCGGGTCTTAGCAGAGAATTTTATCAGTTAACTAATGAATCATAGGGAAAAAAGATGAAATTTTGGCTACTCGGCGGAATACTTATTACTTTGGTGGCACTACTGGTACTTTTAGGACTGGTTTACCAGCAAGTTGCCACAATTAAAGACCTAAGTAAGTATCCACCACCTGGTCAATTGATAGATGTAGGGGGTTATCGCTTGCATCTCCACTGTAAAAGTCAAGGTAGTCCCACTGTGGTGATGGATTATGGACTAGGGGGAATATCTCCCCTCTGGCATTGGGTTCAATCGGAAGTGGCAAAGTTCACCTCTGTCTGTGTTTACGACCGCGCTGGCTACGGCTGGAGTGAACCCAGTCCCCATCCTCGCACCAGCCTGATTATGGTTCAAGAACTACACACTCTACTAACAAAAGGGGGAATAGCCGGGCCTTATTTACTGGTGGGTCATTCCTTGGGAGGGTTGAATATGCGCCTGTTTGCCAGCCAGTATCCTTCAGAAGTAGTGGGAGTGGTTTTAGTGGATGCGGTACCGGCAAATGTCTATAGCCGTCTGGGGAATGAATTTAGGAAAAATATGGCAGCAACGCGGCAAATGTTCCGCAGTTTATCCATCATTTCTCGCCTGGGAATCTTGCGCCTCCTGCTTCAACTCAAAGGCAGTGATGTCGCTCCCGAATTTGTCCAAAAATTGCCCCCGTCTGTACAATCTGTTGTTTTAGCAAAGTTCCTACCCCAAAGCTTTAATACTGCCTTAGCCGAAAGCGCATTAATGAAAAAAGATGCTGCATTGGTCAGTAAAACTTCCTTTCCCTCTCACTTACCCTTAGTCGTAATTTCTCACGGACTGAATATGTTTTCCGGGCAAAATGTAGAAGTGTCTAAGTCTATCTGGCGGCAATTACAGGCAGAAACCTCCCAGCTTTCGACTTCGGGAAGCTTACAAATCGCTCACAGCAGTGGTCATAATATTCATATTGATCAACCTGAATTAGTTGTTGATGCAATCAGGAAAATCTTACAACAGACTAACCTCAAGGAGAAGATAAATGAAAAACTCTAAAATTAAAATACTGCCACTTGTTCCAAGCATTATAAGCTTAACAGTTTCCCTATTGCCAGGAGCAATCACTCCCGCCAATGCATCTTCTTTAAACTGTGGTTCAGGGAACAATTGGATTTCTAATTGCTCGAGCCAGATCTATAATTTTTTCAACACAGTTATCGTTAGTGCTAACTTTGGCTTTAGTCCAAATAATTTACCAGATTTTACCGCAATTCTTCAGGGAAACACCCAGATTTTATTAGGAAATCCCGTTGATGCCATTATTGGCGATCCTTTACTGGGTAATGTAGGCAGTGTTGATGGTATTGCCGACGTAGTTCAACTGGAAGTCTTGCACAATATATCTTCAGGTACTACTCCTTTTGTCCCCCTGATTACTGCCTTAGCTGGGGATGGAGTGCCGGATTTAGCTCCGACTCCTTCAGGGTCAACTTTACCCTATGTTTCCCTTTATTCTGCAGTAGCTATCAGCTGATAGATTTATCTATAACCGAGCTAACGCCACTTTATTCTTTGATGTCGATGGTGTAGGCGGAATCGCTCAAATTCAGATTGCTAAACTATCATCTGGACTTGATTTGACTAACAATAACATTTTTGTTAGTAATAACTTCGCAGTCTAAGCAGCGGCGTTCAACTTTTTATTTAAAGGCAAAAGTTTATGTTCAATTATCGCGGCAAAACAGCATTAATCACGGGAGCATCATCTGGGATTGGCGAGATATTCGCCCGCGAGCTTGCTAAACGTGGCATGAATCTCATTTTAGTAGCACGAACCGAAGAAAAACTACGCACAATAGCAACCGATCTTTATCAAGTTTACGGTGTCCGCACTGAAGTAATTGTTGTCGATCTCAGTCGTGAAAATGCTGCTCAGGACGTTTTCAGCGCTGTCGAGGAAAAGGCACTTACTGTAGATTTACTTGTTAATAATGCCTGGTTTCTTAACTATGCGCCCTTCGAGCAAATTCCCCTTGAGCAAGATCACGCACAGGTGATGGTTAACGTAGTGGATTTAGTTGATTTAACCCATAAATTTATCCCAGGAATGCTGGCTAAAGGGGAAGGAGCGGTAATCAATTTATCCTCTAGTGGAGCCTTTCAGCCCATGCCTTACATGGCCGTTTATGGAGCGAGTAAGGCGTTCGTCCTCTCCTTGAGTGAAGCGCTTTGGGCTGAGTATCGCCATCGAGGACTAAGGGTTTTAGCACTCTGTCCTGGACCGACAGCAACACGGTCTTTAGTTAAGATCTTTGATGATGGGAGTGCCACCTCTCCTCAGCGGGTGGTAGCAGTTGCTCTCAAAGCTCTTGAAGACGGGCGCAATTATGTCATTCCCGGACTAAAAAATTACTGGCTTGCTCACAGCGTTCCTCGCTTAATGCCACGCAGTATAACCGTGCAAATCTTGGAACGAATAACTCGACCGAGAAGAAAAGACCTCAATGAAACCAGATAATTAAAGAGAGTAAAGCTTCTTATGAAATCTCAGCTTTTTGTCAAACCAACTAATTGGCTACTTATTACCTGTCTCACCATCGGGACTATGGCAAGTGGCGCTGTAGCGACTTATTCAATTTGGCGCTATCAATCTTTAAAAACAACATCCCCGGCTGTCGCTTCCACTACTCCGAGAAAGCTGAAAGCCGTGGCGGCTTTAGGCTATGTAGAACCGGCGGGAGAAACAATCAAGATTTCTGCTGCTGCTTTTATGGAAGGGTCTCGCCTTGATAAACTGTTGGTAAAGCAGGGAGAGCAGGTTGAAGCCGGACAAGTTTTGGCTATCCTCGACAGTCGGGATAGACTCCAAGCAGCACTAAAACAAGCACAGGACGAAGTTCGCATCGCTCAATCTCTTTTAACTCAGGTGAAAGCTGGCGCAAAACAGGGGGATATTATTGCCCAAAATGCCAGATTTGAAGGGACTCGCTCCGAATTAGAAGGGCAAATTATCACCCAAAAAGCTACTATTGCCAGTTTAACGGCTCAATTACAAGGGGAGAAAATGGCTCAAGATGCTACTATTGAGCGGCTTAAAGCTGAGTTTCACAATGCACAAAAAGATTGTCAGCGTTACCACACTCTATACCAAGAAGGTGCGGTCTCAGAGCAAGAACGCGATCGCTTCTGTCTGATGGCTCAAACTAGCCAAGAAAGTCTGCGAGAAGCCAACGCTAATTTAAATCGAATTGTCACCACTCTAACCGCAAGAATTGATGAAGCTAAAGCTAATCTTCAGCGCACAGTAGCAACTCTAGATCAGAAAATCAAAGAAAATCAAGCGACCTTAGATGCGGTTGCGGAAGTCCGTCCCGTAGATGTTGAAGTTGCTCAATCCCAATTAATCGCCGCTGAAAGTGCTGTCCAAAAAGCAAAAGCTGATTTAGATTTAGCTTTTGTCAAAGCTCCCAAAGCGGGGCAAATTCTCAAAATTTATACTTGGCCCGGTGAATTAATTGGTGATAAAGGCATCCTCGATCTCGGTCAAACCAGTCAAATGTATGTCACTAGCGAAGTTTACGAAACCGATGTGAGTCGGGTTAAACTAGGACAACGGGCAAAAATTACCACCGATGGATTGATTGGGGAACTAAGGGGAACCGTCGCTGAAATTGGCTTACAAATTGGCAAAAAAGATGTCTTGGGTACCGATCCAGTTGCTGATGCAGATGCGCGAGTGGTGGAAGTCAAAATTCGTCTCGATCCATCTTCTAGTAAGAAAGTGGCTAACTTGACTAATTTACAAGTCAATGTGGTGATCGATACGAACAAAACTAATCTTTAAAAGATCTATCGAAAAATTATAACCCAATCACAGTTGGCTTTTAGGTTGTACGCTAACTAAATAGTTCTATATATGAAATGAATATCTATTTAGTTAAATTTCTTATCTAGAAAGACTTTTAGCCTTGAGATAATGTTAGGTCGAAGTCTCAAATAAGGAGTAGTATTTGTCAACAAGTCAGCCGCGATAAATCTAGAATCTTTAGGAGGAGCAAAAGATGAAAATATTCCACTGGAAGTTACCGACAGCTTGGTTGCAATTACGCTACCAAAAAACCAGGTTACTGGTGGCTCTATCGGGGGTTATTTTTGCGGTTGTAATTGTCTTTATGCAATTGGGGATTCGGGATGCTTTGTTTGATAGTGCTGTTCGGCTTCACCAAGCTCTACAAGGGGACTGTTTTTTAATTAGTCCTCGTACCACTTCACTAATTGGCATGGAAAGTTTTCCTCAACGGCGATTACTCCAAACCTTGGCTTTTGAAGAAGTAGATTTTGTCAGCCCGATTTATTTAGATTTTGCTCAGTGGAAAAACCCTGAAACTCGTAATTATTGGCGTAATATATTCGTGATTGGATTTGATCTTAAACATTTGGCATTTGATTTACCCGGTCTCGCAGAAAATATGGATCTATTAAAACTTCCCGATCAACTTTTATTTGATCAAGATTCTCGCTCTGAATTTGGTCCTATTGTTGCTGATTTTAAAAAAAATGGATCGGTTATTACTGAGGTTAGCAATAAGGGTAACAACCGCAAAATAGAAGTCGCTGGCTTATTTAAACTGGGAACTTCTTTTGGTTCAGATGGTAATTTAATCATGAGCCATTTGAATTTTTTAAGAATTTTTAGCAACCGTTCTTATGGATTAATTAATATTGGCTTAATTCGTCTAAAACCAGGAACTAATGTCAATAAATTTATCGAAGATATTCAAGCATATTTACCTCATGATATTAAAGTTTTATCAAAGCAACAGTTGATTCAATTTGAGAAGAATTATTGGCAAAGTAGTACGGCGATTGGTTTCATTTTTAATTTAGGTGTTATCCTGGGAATTATTGTTGGAATTGTCGTTGTCTATCAAATTCTCTATACAAATGTTTCGGAACATCTTTCAGAATACGCCACCCTAAAAGCGATGGGCTATCGTCATAGCTATCTCTTATCAATGGTTTTACAACAGGCTTTTTTAATTGCTGTTCTCGGATATATTCCAGGTTTTTTGATCGCTAATATTCAATATGAGTTTACTAAAAATGCCACCTTATTACCTGTCAATATGTCGCTTGATCGAGCGGTTTTTGTCTTTATCTTAACCTTAGTCATGGCCTTCGTTTCGGGAGCCACTGCTGTTAAAAAATTGCAAGATGCCGATCCAGCCGATATTTTTTAGAAGAAAGAAACAGATATCCACACCTCATTTCAAGGAAAGAGGCTGTCTATGGACATTATTGATATTCAAAACCTCAATCACTATTTCGGTCAAGGAACGCTGAAAAAACAAGTTCTGTTTCAGATCAACTTAAAAATCAAAGAGGGAGAGATCGTTATTTTAACTGGCCCCTCTGGTTCCGGAAAAACAACCTTACTATCCTTAATCGGTGGCCTACGCTCTGTTCAAGAAGGAAGCTTACAGCATTTTGAAAAAGAATTACGGGGGGCTAGTGAAGAACAATTAGTCCAAACCCGCCGTCAAATTGGTTATATTTTTCAAGCCCATAATTTGTTACCCTTTCTAACCGCAAGACAGAATGTACAAATGTCGATCGAGCTTCAGGAAAATCTCGGCGGGCGGGAAACAGAAGAACGCGCTGCTTTGATATTAGAAGAAGTCGGCTTAGGACATCGGATCGACTATTATCCAGATAGCTTATCCGGGGGACAAAAACAAAGGGTAGCGATCGCGCGAGCTTTGGCCGGTAATCCCCCATTAGTTTTAGCCGATGAACCAACGGCCGCCCTCGATAGTAAAACGGGACGAGACGTGGTGAATTTGATGCAACGTTTAGCCAAAGAACAGAGCCGTACTATTGTACTCGTTACCCACGATAATCGGATTTTAGATATTGCTGATCGCATTGTTTCCATGGAAGATGGACGCTTGTGCGGTTGCTAATGATCAACAAGCAATTTAAATGCGCGGGCAGCTGACCAAATCCGTTTTTAATTGAGGAAACAATTTTTTTGTTTTAGCCTTAAGTACCTAAGCAAAATTAATTACATATCTAAGACGTCAGACTTCGGCGTGAGATCAGTAGTTCGAAAAGCTCACTAACACGAACGCTTTTTGCTGTGATTAGTAAACAGTAATCATTAATCAGTGAAAAGACAGTAGGAAACGTCTATTCAATGCTGCTCACTTAAAACTCAAATCTGATAACTGATAGCTGTCTCCTGTCTCCTGTCTCCTGTCTCCTATCTCCTATCTCGACTAGGAAATTAATTTTGCACGACTACTTAGTGGGAAGCTATTATATTTTCATGCTTGGCGGTGCCAACTTTGGCATCGAGAAGATCTCCTGAATCCTGAAAATGCAATCCCTAGACTTTACCACCCTCAGCGCCACTTGTGCCGAAATTGCCGCCCCTTGGCTGCCGGCCAGACTAGAACAAGTGTATCAAATTGATCGCCAAACGATCGCCCTCTATTTACGAACCTTTGATCGCAAGGGATGGTTAATTATTTCTTGGCATCCCCAAGGGGCGCGGCTGCATATTGGTGATCCACCGCCAAAAGTCCCCGATACCTTCACTTTCAGCGATCAATTGCGTCATCAACTCAATGGTTTTGCGCTGACGAAATTAGCATTTGTGGCCCCGTGGGAAAGAGTCATCGATCTGCAATTTGCCAAACGTCCCGATGATCCAGCACTGTGGCATTTGTATATAGAAATTATGGGTAAATATAGCAATGTGATTTTAACTACGGCTGACAATCAAATTGTCACCGTTGCCCATCAAGTCAATGCCACCCAGTCCAGTGTTCGCACCGTACAAACGGGACAAACCTATCAACTACCCCCCGTTTTATTAGGAACAAATCCCAGCTTAGAAGAATCCTTGAGCAGTTGGCAAGCGAGGGTTAGTTTAATCCCTAAAACTATCGAAAAACAGTTAGTTAGTACCTATCGTGGTGTTAGTCCGGTCATTGCTCGATCGCTGTTGCAAAAAGCCAATATTAACCCGAAATTAAACACGGATCAGTTAGATACTAATGATTGGGAAAAGCTCTTTTCGGCCTGGCAAGAATGGTTAAAAATCCTTGAAAATAAAACCTTTCAACCGGGATGGACAAGCGAAGGTTATACAGTTATCGGTGGGGAGATGCTGGCGGCGGCTAAAAATGTCCAAGAATTATTAAACCGTTATTATAGCGACCAAATTAATCACGAAAGTTTTCGACAACTACAGCAAAAGTTAAATCAAAAAATCACATCTTTACTGACTAAAATGCAAACTAAAGCCGCAGGATTTCAAACAAGACTAGCAGAATCTGCTCATGCTGATCGCTATAAAGAGCAGGGAGATTTATTAATGGCAAATCTGCAGCAAATACAGCAGGGAATGACTAGCATTACTTTGGCGGATTTCCAGACAGGAAACCCTGTAATTATTCCTCTTGATCCCGAAAGAAATCCCGTACAGAATGCCCAATATTTTTATAAACAACATCAGAAATTAAAAAGAGCGCGGTTAGCGGTGGAACCTTTATTAGAGGAAGTGGTTAGTGAAATTAATTATCTCGAACAAGTGCGATCGAGTTTAAGTCAACTAGAAAATTATAGCAGCAGCGAAGATTTACAGACCTTAGACGAGATACAAGAAGAATTAATCCAACAGAAGTATCTAGAAAGCAATTACCAGCGTAATCGGACGAATAATCAAGAATCCGAACCCATGCGCTTTATTACTCCCTCTGGAGTAGAATTGTGGATTGGCAGAAATAACCGTCAAAATGATCGGCTAACTTTTCGTAGTGCCAGCGATTACGATATCTGGTTTCATAGTCAAGAAATCGCGGGTAGTCACGTTTTACTCCGTTTAACCCCCGGTACAGTTCCAGAAGCCGCCGATCTGCAATTTGCCGCCGATTACGCCGCTTATTATAGCCGCGCTCGCCATAGTGAACAGGTTCCCGTCGTCTATACCCGTCCCAAATACGTCTATAAACCCAAGGGCGCAAAGCCCGGTATGGTGGTTTACAAACAGGAAACGGTAATCTGGGGCTGTCCTCAGAGGGTTGAGGATTACCGCAAAAAATAATTTTTTAGCAAATTGTTTACTTTTTTTTACACAAAATGGGTATTGTCTGTTACAATTTTTGCTAGAGAGACAAATGCAGTTCAGGCGCTTGGGAACGCAAGAACTATATTTCCTCAGATTACAACAACAAACAACAGCAAACCAGTGGTAGCAGCCGATAGTCTGGTGAAAGACACAAAAAACCGACTATTTAGGTAGTATTGAAGCAACCACTGGTATTTTATATTTATTAACCAGATTTATAGCGTTTCCTGTTCGCAAAAGGTACATTATTAATGCTGAAAAGCTTAATCAGCAAAGGTTAAACTGTGCCAGACAGGTGTGAGAACTGCTATAGTATGAACAGTAAACAGTAATCAGTGAACTGCAGCAATTCTCAGTTTTAGACACAGCAAGCCTTTTAGGGATCTAAAGAACATTTTAAAGGGAGATTTTTGGGGCAACTTTGGGTGTACTATCACGTCAAAAGCCCGAAGACTCGTGAAATGAAATTCGCCATCCCATTGAATTTTACCCCGTATTATGCGAACTAACTCCCAAAAGCCTTGCTACAGGGCAAATTTAGAATTGCTGAGTGAACTGAAAACTCACATCTGATAACTGATAACTGATTCAAGGCTGCCTCCTGTCTCCTGACTTAGCCCTTCAGCAATAAATCGCCAATTTCCGACTGACAATGACCAATTAAACGATTAATCGCTGTTTTTCCTTGTTTACCTTGATAATCTGAGCGATCGCTTTCAGTAATTCCGTAGGGACGACCGATCGCCACCTTGACGCGATGATAAAATACAACGGGATGCCAACCATCTTGATCGAATAAAGGTTCCGTGGTATCTAATAAGCGCAGCAAACGCACGGGAAAAGGACTAATAGCAGTTTCCGACTCGGAGAGAATAGCCACAGGTAAGACCGATAGATTCTCCACGGGACAACGCAGGGCTAAATGGGCAAATCCGCTTTGAAAACGGCTAATTTGACGAGGAGCAGTCAAATTTAACATCGGCGATCCACCTTCTGGAAATAAACCGATCCATCGTCCAGACTGTAAAAAATCCGTTGCTTGCCGAAAAAAAGTCCGGTGGCGTTTTTCCGGGGTATCAAAGGGAAAACAGCCCAATTCTCCGATTAATTCCCGCAAAAGCGGCGTTTTTCCCATGTAGTGATGACAGGCGATCGGGAGAGTTTTGCCCAAAGCTTGAATTAAAATCGGCGCATCTAAAAAGCTACGATGGTTACTTACCACGATCGCCACTCCTTGGCTGGGTAGATTTTCTTGACCGACAGTAAACAGACTCGTGCGTGTGGTATCAAGAATTAAACGAGAGGTAGATAGGGGGGTAAGCAGCGTCATGGGAAAAAAAAATCGGCCTTAAGATTGTTTTTATTGACTTAGACTACAACTAAAGGATAAAACAGAATTAGAGGATCATAAAATATAAGGGATTATGTCCCAATCATCTATAGAACGCCACTGGGGCAGCCTTGTCTATTTAAAAAAATAAATTTCATGAATGATTTGAATGAGCGAAAAACATTTGCTTTAACAACACCCCTTTATTATGTCAACGATATCCCTCACATCGGTAGTGCCTACACAACGATCGTAGCGGATGTTATGGCACGATGGCAGCGGTTACAGGGCAATTCTGTCCTCCTAATTACAGGAACCGACGAACACGGACAGAAAATCGAACGAACCGCGGCAGCCAAAGGACTCAATCCCCAGGAACACTGCGATCGCATTGCCACCAGTTTTGCCAATCTCTGGGCAAAGCTACACATCCAGTATGATCGCTTTAGTCGGACCACTGCCCCCCGTCATCAGGCAATTGTTAACGAATTTTTTGAAAGAGTCTGGGAAAAAGGCGATATCTATCTCGATCGCCAACAGGGTTGGTATTGCGTCGCCTGTGAAGAATTTAAGGAAAAAAGAGAACTGTTAGATAATGGCTGTTGTCCCATTCATACTAACCTAGCCGCCGAATGGCGTGACGAGGAAAACTATTTTTTCCGTCTCTCTAAATACCAAGCACAACTAGAACAACTTTACCGAGAGCAACCCGATTTTATTCAACCGGAAAGCCGACGTAATGAGGTTCTCAACTTCGTCAACCAGGGACTACAGGACTTCTCCATTTCTAGGGTTAATGTGGCTTGGGGGTTTCCCATTCCCCACGATGGTCAGCATACCATCTACGTTTGGTTTGATGCCCTTCTTGGCTATGTTACCGCCCTTCTCGACCCCGAAGACGAACCCACCCTAGAAAATGCCTTGGCCAAATGGTGGCCGATCGATCTGCATCTGATCGGTAAAGATATATTAAGATTCCATGCCATTTATTGGCCGGCTATGCTAATGTCGGCGGGTTTACCCTTGCCCAAAAGAGTGTTCGGCCATGGCTTTTTGACCAAAGACGGGCGGAAAATGGGCAAAAGTCTCGGTAATACCCTCGATCCCTTCGATTTGGTTGAGCGCTATGGGGCCGATGCCGTCCGTTACTATTTCGTCAAAGAGATTGAATTAGGACAGGATGGCGATTTTCAGGAAACCAGATTTGTTAATATTCTTAACGCGGATTTAGCCAACGATTTAGGCAACCTCCTCAATCGCACCCTAGGCATGGTTAAAAAATACTGCCAAAATATCCCTCCCCAGTTGACTGGCGTAGATATCCCCAACGATAATCGTCTTAAGAATATGGGGATCAATCTAGGGGTCATTGTTGAACAGAAGTATGATGCGCTACAATTTAATCAAGCCTGTGAGGAAATATTGGCGTTAATTCGCGCTAGTAACAAGTTTATCGATGAGAGTGCGCCCTGGAGTTTATTTAAACAGAAACAACAGGCAGCAGTAGAACAAGTCCTCTACGCAGTTTTGGAATCAGTAAGACTCTCTGCCTACCTACTCTCACCGATAATACCGACCTTGAGCAGTAAAATTTATCAACAACTAGGTTTTGTTATTGATTTTAATACTTTCAGGTCGGAGGATGGGGAAAACTTCCCTGATGGTGTCTCTTTTTCCCAACACTGTCAATGGGGATTACCCACAAATCCACAACTAGGAACACCTGAACCGATCTTTTCTAAACTAGAACTGCCGTTAAACGATTCCTAAGGGAATTTTTTGATAACTCTATTTTTTAAGGTCTGTTGTCCTTTGGGACACAACTGGCAAACACCCAACACTAAACTTTTAACAAACGAGGAAAAATAAAATGTTTGATGATTATGACACGGCCCCAGTCTTCACCCCCGAACAAGTGCTAGAAAATCGCGGTCGTGTGGCGATTTTCATCGATGGTTCTAATTTATTTTATGCGGCTCTGCAATTAGGTATCGAAATTGACTACACCAAATTACTTTGTCGTTTAACTGCTGGTTCTCGTCTCTTGCGTGCCTTCTTTTATACTGGAGTTGATCGCACTAACGAAAAACAGCAGGGATTTCTCCTCTGGATGCGTCGCAACGGTTATCGAGTCATCGCTAAAGATTTAGTACAATTGCCCGATGGTTCCAAAAAAGCCAATCTCGACGTGGAAATCGCCGTGGATTTAATGGCGCTAGTGGGTTCCTATGATACCGCAGTAATTGTCAGTGGTGATGGGGATTTAGCCTATGCTGCCGATTCCGTCAGTTACCGCGGTGCGCGAGTGGAAGTGGTTAGTTTGCGATCGATGACCAGTGATAGTTTAATTAATGTAGCCGATCGCTATGTTGATCTAGATCAAATTAAAGAAGAAATTCAAAAAACCAGCAAACATCACGTTAGTTATAATAATTTCCCCGTCAGCGTCTTAGACCAAGATCGTAGCAGTCGCTAGAAAAATTCAGCAAAAATCAAGTTTAAGGTGGGTAATTCCCACCTTTTTCAGTGATCAGTGATCAGTTATCAGTTATCAGTGATACTAAATCCGGTTATTAAAGACTGATTATTTATTCCATCTTTTGCCTCTTACCTATTGCCTTTTGCCTGTCCTGATATGTAGCCTATACTCAACAGATTTACTATCAAGCAATACTACTGCGTTTTCTCGCTTCCTTATAAGATGTTCCCACATCCTGTAAACCGACTTTAATCATCTGTTGTTCCAAAAGGGCAAAAAAACGCAAGCGATCGCCACCTTTAATCACCGCTAAATTGTGCGCTTCCGCTAAGGCGATCGGATAACCATAACCTTTTAACACCTGGGCCAGTAAAATACTCAAAGAGCGATCGAGTAATGCTCCCTCCTCCACCACCCAAGCAGGAACCTCTACCCTAGCGATTTCCGTCCCCACATGGAGATAACAGAAGTAAATGCGATGTTCATCCCCATAAAGATCGAGTATTTTCAAAGAACTGCGCCAAAAAGGACTTCTTTGCCCTGGTTCCAATAAATAACCCCAGAGAGAAGCATCCCGGAGAGGATCGACAACGCGACAAGGGGTTTTTTCTGGGTCTAAATCACCGCAATTGATCAAGCAATTGGGAGTATCATGGGGACAAGATTGTAAACGCAGGAAATTTAAGCTTTCCGTGCTACGAGAAGCACTAATATAACCTATAAGCGGGATTTTAGCCGATCGCAAATCGTCCCAAGACTGAAAAATCGGTGGCAAAATTAAATCTTTTGCTTCCGGGGGGAGACTATCGATAAACCAATAGATCAAAGAACCATCCACAAGGGCTAAATTTGGTTCATAATGGGCGCCGGGGGGTTTTACCCAACGAGTAGCCATTTCCGCTAACATTTGGCTTTCTAATACCGTCCGACGATAACTCATCCACTCATCGACGCGAATACCCCACTGTTTAGAAATGTAGAGGTCTTCTGATTTGTAATAGACTTCGGGAATGCTATCGAGGAGCGGGTGCAAATTTTGGCCATAGTGCAACATGATCCTACCGATATTAATTAGATAACAGTAGGCGATTTCGTGGTGAGAAGGGGCAATTTGGGAACCATCCGTGGCAAAAACGCTATGACTTTCGGGAGCGGGAAGGATAGTAACGCGGGTGTCGAGAGGTTCGATCGGTAGCGCGACAGAGAAAATTAGGCGATCGTGCCAGTTATGATAGAGTTCTAGCAGTTTTTCCTGTTGCTGTTGAGCCTGTTCTAAAAGAATTTTAGCCCTTTGCACTCGCTCGCGACTAGCTGTCACTTCCTGTTGAAAATGTTGACTGATCCCCGGCATTTTTGCCGCTAATTTCGCAAGATCCAGCATAACTATCCTCTCCCTGACTTTTTTTGATTTTATCGCAATTTCCTGTCTCTAATGCTAAATTTGTCAATTATTGCCAAATTTAGCATTAGTAATCTCCGCTTACAGCAGTTATCTTAATGGTGAGATAGGAAGTTTTCCTTTTGGGGAGTCGCTCGTCAATACCAAAAAGGAATTCTGCGTATTTAGACAATATTTCTCCTTAAGATCATTATAGTTTTGATAAGAAGTAATTTGCTCATGTTGCATTCTACCAACAATAATACCAGGGTGTATTCCTAGTTGTTCGGCAAATTGATTAATAGCTTTTCTATTCAGAGAATTATTGGCGATAAATCTCTGCCAATCTCTGGGAGCAATTAAGAAATTAGCCGCAAAAACATCCGCCTCTTTTTCTTTAATTGTATCTTGAATATCTTGCCCCTCTAAAAATAAAGTTCGTTTCCCATGTAATAAAATATGACCAGCTTCATGAAAAAAAGAAAACCAAAAATGATCATTTGTTTTGTATCGATCGCTCAATTGAATTAAAGCTCTGTGAGAACCTAACCAACGGGTAGCACCGTGTACCATTGTTTTCGGAAGTTCAGGGACAAAGGCTAAGGCAACCCCCGCTGCCGCACAAAGCTCGATCATTTGCGGTTGAAATACCTCGATAGACTTAATAGTTAACGAACGAATTTGTCGCAAGGCATCTCTGAATTTCAACTCGTTGTAATCAGCACAATTAATTTTCGATGCTTCTATTTCTCCTTGACGTAACCATGCTGTTATTGCCCCTCGATCGCTATCAAATGCCTGAGACTTTCTAAAATCAATCGATAAATTTATCCCCCAAATCTCCTCCCATTGCTCAGGGGAGACAACGGCAAAAAAATTCAAGCTCTCTCGTAATTGCTCTATTTTATCCTCATCAAACTTGAGCCAGCCTAATTCAGTCATCTGGCGATAAGGAATTTGTTTTAACCATCCTAAATAACCTTTTAATCTTTGATTCTCATTTTTTCTCGCTAAATATTCCCGATAAAGTCTTTCGCGCTCTATCCAGAAACTGGCGGGAGTTCCTAACACTAACTGTATCTGTAAGGCGGTATCGATAGTAATCTCCGCTTTACCTTTTATTATCTCATTGATAGTCTTTTTTGGTCTGCCCATGCGTTGGGCGAGTTCCGATTGAGACATATTTCTTTCTTCTAGGATTTCGGCAAGGGTTTCTCCCGGTGGAGAAATAAAATCCGGTGCATATCTGTTCTCAATAGTATTAGTCATGGGTGTCATCTATGCCAATAATTACGACTGCGGTTACTTTCTTCCAATCAATTCCCCCGTCTGCTTTTTGAGGAATCGGTATATTAGCTGGCTCAAAAATTAGTCTGAGAGGATGAACTAAATCTAGAGATAGTTGTCCAGCACGGTTATGTAACAATTCGTGGCAACGTCCCGGCAGCGATCGCATTTCCTCCAGGACAATAACTGCTTTTAAGTCGTCGAGTCTTTGCCTGATTTTCTTAGCCATCTTCTCTCCATACTGTTTTTTCAGTAGTCTTTGGCTATTGCATTCGTTCTCAAATTTTTTTTCCTTAAATACAATATCCATTGTAGATGACCCTTGTAATATTGTTAACCTCAAAGGTTAACAATATTTTATGGCAGCACACCTGGGTTGCATCCAGTACAAACGCTCTAAATATATCGTTAAGAGCTAATAGTCTAGACACCAGTTCTGAAAATGAGGTTAGCTAGAGACAGTTTTTCAGATATTAGCCGATTAATCAGGTGATAATTATCGCTAAAATCGCACTATCAAGCCAAAACAACGAAGCTGTAATTTTATCGCCTAATAACGCCCGAATTGAGTGCCGCATCCGCCCAAGAAAAAGACAATCTCTAACATCTAAACCGAAGAAAAGCACAATCGCGGACTTGACAACAACAGCAACAATTTGCTATAATGACCTTTTGTCAACGATTTGACCTTCGGTAATAGGAGTTCAGAGTAACCTTAGATACAGCCCTATCATGCCCACCATTCAGCAATTAATACGCGACGAAAGATTCAAAGCGAAAAGAAAAACCAAATCTCCCGCCCTCAAACAATGCCCCCAACGTCGGGGAGTTTGTACAAGAGTATATACCACCACACCGAAAAAACCCAACTCAGCCCTACGGAAAGTGGCTAGGGTACGTTTAACCTCTGGATTTGAGGTGACAGCCTACATCCCGGGCATCGGTCATAACCTGCAAGAACACTCGGTCGTCCTCATTCGCGGCGGTCGGGTCAAAGATCTACCCGGAGTCAGATATCACATCATTCGCGGCACCCTCGATGCCACCGGGGTGAAAAACCGTCAAAAGGCGCGGTCCAAGTACGGAACCAAACGCCCCAAACCCGCCGCTAAATAAACAGGGAATTGATTAACCAAAAAAATACTCCCACCGAGTCGGTCAAAGTTAACCCAAGAGACTGAAAACTCGCAGGAGAGGGTTTGAGATGGGCTGTAATCATCCGACTGTCAAGCAAAAGTTAAAGTTAACCTAGAAAATTCAGGAATATTCCGATGTCTCGCCGTAAAAACGTCAAAAAACGTCCTATTCCCCCCGATCCCGTTTACAATAGCTGTTTAGTCAGCATGACCATCCGCCGGATCATGCGCTCGGGCAAAAAATCCCTAGCCGCTAATATCGTTTACGATGCCCTGAAAACCGTCGGCGAACGTACCGGCCAAGAACCCCTAGAAGTATTTGAAAAAGCCGTTAAAAACGCCACCCCCCTAGTGGAAGTGAAAGCCCGCCGGGTCGGTGGAGCCACCTATCAAGTCCCGATGGAAGTACGCAGCAATCGCGGTAGTACATTGGCACTACGTTGGTTAGTCCATTATGCCAGAACCAGAGGCGGCAAAACCATGGCTGGTAAACTAGCCAACGAGATCATGGATGCAGCCAATGAAACCGGCGGCACAATCAAAAAACGGGAAGAAACCCACCGGATGGCAGAGGCAAACAAAGCCTTTGCCCACTATCGTTACTAAGAAAGATACTTTAAAGATACTTTAAGGGCGGTGGACTGCACCGCTGCCGCCAAAAAACTGTCAAGAAAAGTATAGAATTGTAAATAGTGTAAAAAATCCTAGAACAAAATCCCATCACTGGCAAGCAAAGCAAGGAGGTTGCTGTGGCACGGACTATCCCGCTAGAGAGAGTGCGAAACATCGGAATCGCCGCTCACATAGACGCGGGCAAAACAACGACAACAGAAAGAATCCTGTTCTACACGGGAGTCGCCCATAAACTGGGCGAAGTCCACGACGGAACGGCAATTACCGACTGGATGGAACAGGAACGGGAGCGAGGAATCACCATCACCGCCGCCGCCATCAGTACCAGTTGGCAAGATCATCGCATCAACATCATTGACACCCCCGGTCACGTCGATTTCACCATTGAAGTGGAACGTTCCATGCGGGTACTCGATGGCGTGGTGGCGGTTTTCTGCTCTGTTGGTGGTGTACAACCCCAATCGGAAACCGTCTGGAGACAAGCCGATCGGTACAAAGTACCCCGGATTGCCTTTATCAACAAGATGGACAGAACGGGAGCGAACTTCTTCAAAGTTTACGAACAATTAAGAGATCGCCTTAGAGCTAACGCCGTTCCCATCCAAATGCCGATCGGCGCAGAAAGCGAACTGAGCGGGATCATCGATCTCGTCAAGATGCGCGCCTATATATATAAGGACGATCTGGGCAAAGACATAGAAGAAACCGACATTCCCGAAGACTTATTGAAAAAGGCCGAAGAATTCCGCGTACAGCTGGTGGAGGCTGTAGCGGAAGCCGATGAAGAACTCCTAGAAAAATATCTAGAAGGTGAAGAACTCACCGAAGCCGAAATCAAACGCGGTCTCAGGGAAGGGACAATCGCTGGTACAATTGTTCCCGTCCTCTGCGGCTCGGCTTTCAAAAACAAAGGGGTACAACTGCTCCTCGATGCCGTGGTAGATTACCTACCCTCGCCCTCGGAAGTAGCCGCCGTTAAAGGGATTCTTCCCGATGGCAGCGAGACAATCCGGGAAGCTAAGGACGATGCTCCCTTCTCTGCTCTCGCCTTCAAAATCATGGCCGATCCCTTCGGTCGTTTAACCTTCCTGCGGGTCTATTCCGGTGTACTAGCCAAAGGCAGCTACGCCTACAATTCCACCAAAGGAACCAAAGAACGGATCGCTCGCCTGATCGTCCTCAAATCCAACGAACGGATCGAAGTGGATGAACTGCGCGCCGGTGATCTAGGGGCGGCGATCGGACTGAAAAACACCATTACCGGGGATACCCTCTGTGATGAGAAAAACCCAGTTATCCTAGAATCCCTCTTTATCCCCGAACCGGTGATCTCTGTGGCGGTGGAACCGAAAACCAAACAGGACATCGAGAAACTCAGCAAAGCTCTGCAAGCTCTTTCCGATGAGGATCCCACCTTCCGGGTCAAAGTTGATCCCGAAACCAATCAAACGGTAATCGCCGGAATGGGAGAACTGCACCTGGAAATTCTCGTTGATCGAATGCTCCGGGAATACAAAGTCGAAGCAACGGTGGGCGCTCCCCAAGTTGCCTATCGGGAAACCGTCCGCAAACCTGTACGGGCCGAGGGTAAATTTATCCGTCAAAGTGGCGGTAAAGGACAGTACGGCCACGTCGTCATCGAACTGGAACCGGGTGAACCGGGATCTGGCTTTGTCTTCGTCTCCAAAATTGTCGGTGGTGCTATCCCCAAAGAATACATCAACCCGTCAGAACAGGGGATGAAAGAAGCTTGCGAATCGGGGATCGTCGCGGGTTATCCCGTCATCGACCTGAAAGCAACCCTAGTAGATGGTTCTTTCCACGATGTGGACTCCTCCGAGATGGCCTTTAAGATTGCCGGTTCCATGGCGATCAAAGAAGCGGTGATGAAAGCTACCCCCGTTCTCCTAGAACCGATGATGAAGGTGGAGGTGGAAGTACCCGAAGACTTCATCGGTAACGTCATCGGTGATCTTAACTCCCGTCGGGGACAAATCGAAGGTCAAGAAACCGAGGCCGGCATCGCCAAAGTGTCCGCTAAAGTTCCCCTAGCGGAAATGTTTGGTTACGCCACTGATATTCGCTCCAAAACCCAAGGACGGGGCATCTTCACCATGGAATTTAGCCATTACGAAGAAGTCCCCCGCAACGTGGCCGAGGCGATTATCACCAAAAGTAAAGGGAACGGCTAATCAGTGACCGGTGAGCAGTGAGCAGTGGGAATAAACCGATCATTTAAATTTGATCGGTCAACCCTAATAACTGCTAACTTAAAACTGATCTCCGGTGACTGATTAATGTTCACCCACCTGAAGAAGAAAAAAAAACAAAGGAACAGAAAGTAAATGGCACGCGCTAAATTTGAACGGACGAAACCCCACGTTAACATCGGTACGATCGGTCACGTTGACCACGGCAAAACTACCCTCACCGCCGCCATCACGATGACCCTAGCGGCTCTGGGTAATGCCCAAGCTAAAAAATACGATGAAATCGATGCCGCTCCCGAAGAAAAGGCTCGCGGGATCACCATCAACACCGCTCACGTTGAGTACGAAACCGCTGATCGCCACTATGCACACGTGGACTGCCCCGGCCACGCGGACTATGTAAAAAACATGATCACCGGTGCGGCACAGATGGACGGTGGTATTCTCGTGGTCTCGGCCGCTGATGGCCCGATGCCCCAAACCCGGGAACATATCCTGCTGGCTCGTCAGGTGGGGGTTCCTAACCTGGTGGTCTTCCTCAACAAAAAAGATATGGTGGACGATGAGGAGTTACTGGAACTGGTAGAACTGGAAGTGCGCGAACTTCTCACCAGTTACGACTTCGCTGGCGACGATATCCCCATTATTGCCGGTTCTGCGAAAGAAGCCCTCGACTACATGACCAAAAATCCCAAGGCCCAAAAAGGTGATAACGAGTGGGTGGACGCAATTTATGAATTAATGGAAGCGGTAGATAGCTATATCCCCACCCCTGAACGGGATATCGATAAACCCTTCCTGATGGCGGTAGAAGACGTATTCTCGATTACTGGTCGGGGGACGGTGGCTACCGGTCGGATCGAACGCGGTATTGTGAAAGTGGGTGATAACGTGGAATTGGTCGGGATCAGAGAAACTCGCCCCACCACCGTCACCGGGATTGAAATGTTCAAGAAAAGTCTTGACCAAGGGATGGCCGGTGACAACGCTGGTATCCTCCTGCGTGGTATCCAAAAAACCGACATCGAGCGCGGCATGGTGATCGCTAAACCGGGTACAATCAAACCCCACACCCAGTTTGAAGGTGAGGTGTATGTGTTAAGTAAAGAAGAGGGTGGTCGTCACACTCCTTTCTTTAAAAACTATCGTCCTCAGTTTTATGTGCGGACAACCGACGTAACTGGCACTATCCAAGACTACACCGCCGATGATGGCAGCAGCGTAGAAATGGTCATGCCGGGAGACCGGATCAAAATGACCGTGGAACTGATCAACCCGATCGCGATTGAAGAGGGTATGCGCTTCGCTATTCGCGAAGGTGGTCGTACCATCGGTTCTGGCGTTATCTCGAAAATTATTAAGTAGGCTAATCTACTAATTAATGGGGCAGTTAATGACAAAAAACTGCTCCGTTACTGTCTTTATTTTGTACCTTGACAATTGCAATAGGTGAAATTATGGCTACGTTACAACAACAGAAAATTCGCATTCGTTTGAAAGCTTTTGACCGGCGCCTACTCGATACTTCCTGTGAGAAGATTGTCGATACTGCCAATAGAACTAACGCCACGGCGATCGGACCGATTCCCCTACCGACAAAAAGAAAGATTTATTGTGTCCTGCGTTCCCCTCACGTTGATAAGGACTCCCGTGAACATTTTGAAACCCGCACCCATCGCCGCATTATTGATATTTACCAACCCTCTTCTAAGACAATCGATGCTTTGATGAAATTAGATTTACCCGCAGGGGTTGATATTGAAGTTAAATTGTAAAAAATGCCAAAAAGATGTTATCGCTAACATCTTTTTTTTTAGAGACTCTTTGTTATGGTGTTTCTCGTCTAGTTTTTGTGGACGAGAATCGCTATTAGATACCCCAGCAGCCCATCAAGGTGGCGGTTGCTCTTTAAATAGGGTTGGCTGAATAAATCTAAAAACCTTGTTGGTACTTAAGACTTTTAGACTTTTTTGACCTCAAAAAGTGCCAGCCATTGGAGGGATCGGGGCGAAAATTCAGGTACTTTTTCCCTGAAAATTAGGTAATTGACCGTCTGAAAATGGGTAAAACCCCACACCCCACACCCTGCCCCCACGAAAAACTTTTTCAGCAAACCCTAAATATTGATACTATTGGGGATGCGAGAGGGTTTCAGGAAAATATAAGGCGTAAATCGGGTTAAATTGCGCCGATCGATCTGATTTTCGATCGCTTTTAATTTAGCTTGGAAAACCGCCAAAATCGGGTAAGTGCGTTGATCTGGGAAAGCACTTCGGGATGGATAACCAAAACGGTTAAATTGAAAAGCTGTTAAAGTCTGCATAATTTCCAATTGATAAGCGGCCTGGGCCTGGGGCGGCAAAAGACGGAGAATATAATCTATATCCACCTCTTCAGCTGCTTTGGGAGGGGATTGATAACCCGCTAGGGGAATATTCGGGCAAAAGGCGAGATAATCGTATTGAGGATAATTAACCGCCGCGTGTTGTGGTCCGGCCACAAAAATTATCTGGGTGACAACTTCGACTAATTTGGCTAAAGTGTCTAATTGTCCGTCAAAAACTAATTTTTTGATGCCTCCACCTTCAGGTGACATCAATTTTCGCGCCCAAGCTTGTAATTCTGTATCCCCGTTTACATCCGCGTCGGAAGTATAGTAAAGACTTAGGTAATCTTTGACGTAGGTTTCCGTTGCTTGCCAAAGTAAGAGAGCATCGTCTCGGTAGGGGTAATCTGGTAGTAGCGAGGTATCCTGGACTTGGCGCAATGCTAATTCCTTTGGTAGGGCATAATCGGCGAAATTATCTAATCTTTGACGATAGGAACTCTTAATTAGCTCGATCGATGCTTCTAGCGTCCCCGCTAATAGACGATCAACAAATCCGCCGGGGTTAATTAACTCGCTCTCGGCTAAACTATTAATGGCGAGGGTAAATTGAAAATGAGGTCTTAATAGAATTGCCAGAGGATGATTGAGTGCTAACTCGGTAGCTGTGGCTAAAACAAAAGCTTCCGCTACTAAATGGGTATGGCTGAGGTGACTAACTAATTCATGGTGGTTTCCGTCGGCAATTTGCACGAAAATCTTCGCCATTAACCAATTAAGTCCGTCATCGGGGGTATAGATGCGCTGATTAGGTTGGGTCGGATCTTGATACAATTGAATGGCAACTGGTACTAATCCCCCTTGACCGCGTAAACCTCTAGCACGCCAACAGAAAAGGACAAGAGGTGCTGTCACAGCTTTCATCCCCCGTTGATAACTGCCTAAAGTTAGGTTGTTTAGGGGTGCATAATCTGCTAGAAATAAGTTACCCTTAGCGGCTTCCGAGGCAATGGTTTTATCCGGTCCCATGGCTTTTTGGAAGATAGTATCGCTGACGGGGAAATTATTTGGTAAGCTGCTAATCCCGCGAATTACCATGGGATTTGCTCCCGCTAATCTTTGGTAGGCAAAACCTGTGTTAGATTGCCAAGTTTTAATGCTTGTGGGTTTGGGAAGGATAGGAAAAAGTTCTTCGTAATCTTCTAATTTGTCGAAGGGATCAAAGACATTTTCTATTCTCGTGGCTACGCCATTGGCAATTAAAGCACTGAAACCTTTACCCCGCATTACTTGATAGGAAATAGAAAAGTTTTCGTGGGTAGGTAAATCTTTGACGAGGGTGATACCATTAACGGAATCATAAATGTACACTTGTTTTTGTCGTCTTAATAGATCTTGTCTTTTGACTGGATCAGAATCATTTTTTGGGAGCGATGGTGTCAGCAAAGTAACTCCTTGTCTAAAAAATTAGAACTTAAAAATTTTGGTCTTTTTCCTGGCACTAATAGGCTAGTCAAGGTAAGGAATTACCTCCAACAAAAGGGTCTTTTGAGGTAAATTACTGGCTAGATATAGTGCCATCTATTATATACAGTTATAACTGGGTTAGATTCCCGAAATATTGCCTCTGTTTGCAAAACTTAATATATTAATTCTCGCACCTATGAGGTGCAAAGTTACTGGTTTGAGGTTGGGGAGATTGGCTCTTCTAGGTTCTGTGTGAGCATGGTATAATAGTAACACAGAACAGGAGGTGGGTTATGTGGATAAATTTTGATCAACTCCTCGATTTACCAAATGTAACAGTGGTCAATTATCAAAAAATTGATGAGAC
>NZ_JADBUB010000184.1:0-4644 GCF_020245865.1 Microcystis sp. M169S2 | reverse complement strand
TGCAATTCCACCAGAACAAGAGGATGAACGGTATCGTCAGCGACTTCTTCACAATTTGCAACGCAAAGCCCAGAAATTAGGTGCTAAGCTTATCTTAGAAACCCAGTCTGACTCTGCCTAAAATTCTAGTTTCTTAGAAGACTCTGAATCTATCAATGTTCTCATCTGTTTCTTAGCGCCGACAACCTCAGCTAGTTACCAATTATTCACAGGAAAAAAATACAGCCATTTTCTCAAGGCAACATCCGATAAGTTTTACCCACTGTTAAAACCCAGTTATCGAGCGTTTCTCGCCAATCGCCGCTATTTTTTCTGATAAGCCGCCTGTAGGTCCCGAATCGAAAACAAAGCTTGAAACTGTATTCCCTGAGATTGGTAAAATTCCGCCCCTCCTTGCTCTCTATCCACCAAAGCAATGATTAAATCTACTTGATAACCCGCATTGCGTAATCTTTCTACCGCTACCATAGCACTTTTCCCCGTTGTCACCACATCTTCGAGGACAACCACCGCGGCACCGGGGTTTAAAGTCGGCCCCTCGATATAAGCCATAGTGCCGTGACCTTTTGCCTCTTTACGGACGATTAAAGCTGGAATCGGTCGATTTTCGTAGGCAGATACCACACTAACGGCGCTGACAATCGGATCCGCTCCTAGGGTTAATCCTGCCACCGCTTGGGTATCTGGAGGCAGTAGAGACAGCAATAAACGCCCCACGGCTAAAGCTCCCTCCCCAGTCAGGGTAACTTGTTTACCGTTGATATAGTAGCTGCTTTTTTGTCCTGAAGACAGGGTGAAATCCCCCTCTCGATAGGCAAGACGCACAAGAGCATCGAGGAGAAATTGACGCAGGGAAGCAGTATCGAGATTCGCTACCGAGGAATTAGCCATATTTTCAGGATTAGGAGTCTGACTGACTCCAAAATTTCGGTTACAATTAAGCCAAAAGTCATTATATAGCGTTTTTCAGTCTGCTGAGGTACAAAAGTTATGGGTTTTAGGCAAAAGGCAAGAGGCAAAAGGCAAAGGGGAAGGGGAAGAAAAACAGGTGTACCTCACTAGCATAGGAAACGCTATATATTGACTCGATCGCTAGTATTGATTTCTTTCTCATCCCATTGAAGCAATTTTTTAATTAACCCTATCCCTGTGAGGAGATTTTTGCCCATGCGCGCTAAGTTTTTACTTCCTTCCCTGTTTTGTTTAACCGGTTTAGTCTGGTTGAGTTCGCCTAATGCGATCGCTGAAACTCCACCCGCCACCAATCCCCCACCGGTAAAAATCCAACAATTGCAACTTGTCCCCTCTCCCGATACGGCGGTGGGATTTAATAATATCCCCGGTTTGTTTAACCGCGCTGTTAATAACAATACGGGTCGTTTCTACGACTACGCCAGCATTTTAGGACAGTTAAACTCTCTTTTTGGTTGGCGTACTTTTCCCCAAGGTTCCTATTTCGATAATATGATTACCCGGGATGCTAAATTGACCGAAACTTTATACTATGATGTCATGCAACAGCAACAGTCTGGCCCTTTAATTCGCACCCAAGATTTACCCAATCCCTTCGATACTTCTCTACAGGAAAATCCCAGTTATTTAAGTCCTGGCGGCTTTTAATTCGCCAATTCAACTCGGAATTGGCGAACAATGTAATGGGTCGAGAATCTTCTTTGAAGGTTCCCGAACTGCGGCAAGATGCCTTTTTAAGTTCGATCGAAGCTCCTTGAGAAGCTAAACTCTCACCCATTTGGCAATATCAAGAGTTTTGTCATAACGATAGCTCATGCCATCATTGGCAACAATCGTTTGACCTCGACGGGCTTTGTTTTTGATGGTACTTAAGCTATAGTTGGTCAGTTTTTGCATTTCTTGATGGGTAAAATTGTCTTGATTGTTAATTTCAGAGACAATTTCTATCGTTTCATCAACGGTTTTGGTATTGTTAGAATGAGTTGCAATCGCTGCTGATGGATGATAGTCTTCCATCCTCATTAAGCGCCAAGTAGAATCCTCGGAAAGTTCCAAAACCTTTTGATGGTAGTTAAACAAACTTTCTCGATGTCCGACACTAATAAAGGTCTTGCCAGTTTGTTGTAACTGTTTATATAAATGATCTTCATTTTTTAAATCTAAAGCACTGGTGGCTTCATCTAAAATCACAAAATCTGGCTGATTAACGAATAGTCGCGCAAAGGCTAGACGTTGTTGTTCTCCTAAGGATAAAATATTTTCCCAATCCACTTCCTCATCAAAATTTTTGATGCGATTAAGAACATCTTGCAGGTTAACTTCTTGTAAGATTTCTTTTAATTGGGTTTCACTCATCTCCGTTGTCGTTTGAGGATAAATTAGCTGTTCGCGCAAGTTTCCCAAAATGATGTAAGGACGTTGGGGTAAAAATAATAAATCGTCGAGGGGAGGTCGCACCAAATGACCTGTACCTGTATTCCATAACCCAGAAATAGCGCGTAAAAGAGAACTTTTTCCTCGACCACTTGGCCCAACAATTAATAAACCTTCCCCTGGTTCAACGGACAGGGATAAATGTTCGACAATCACTTTAGCGGCATCGGGAGTTTGTAAGGTGACATCATCAAAAGCTAGATTGTTATCTTCAATGACTTTAATGGTATTAACTGGGTTGGTTTGTTCGCTTACACCCTCTAAAGCTTGGTAAAACTCTTCTAAACGTTCAATATAATTGATAAACTCACCGGAGCGTCCAAATTCATCCACTAACACGGATAAGGCTGTGGAAAAGAAATAGCAACAATAGCTGACTTGGTTAACTTGTCCAAACTCAATTTCACCACTAATATATAATGGGGAAACAATTAAGAAGGGGAAGATTTGAACAATGGATTGATAGCCGCGGTTAAAAAATTCTTGGGTTCTTTCCCAATTAATTCTTTCAATCATGATTTTAATCACCTGATTGAACTTTCTTTGAATAATATTTAACTCTTTTTCTTCCCCTCTAAAAAATGCAATTGATTCGGCGTGTGTCCGAACATGAGTCATGGCGTATTTATAGGTTCCTTCGATTTCTAATTGTTGTTTATTGACTTTATTTAATTGTTGAGTAATATAGGTGGCAACAATATTTCCAATAATCGTATAAACCAGAAGCACAATAGAAATGGTTTTAGAAATTGACCAAAGAATGGCAATAAAAACCAGCATCTCCATAACTTTTTCAACACAGGTTGTTAAAAAGTCCATCGTTGTTCTGGCAATGGGTTGAATTTCTTGGGATAAACGTTGATCTGGATTTTCAATATCTCCTTTAAAATTGATTTGATAATAAGCACGATTTTTAAAATATTTTTGCAAGATACTACTATTGATCCATTGATACCAATCCAGCGCAATTAGTTTTTTAAGAAACCTAGACAATCCTGTGAAAAAAGTCATACTGCCTAGGGTAATCCCATAAATAATGACAAAATGAGTTAATTTTTCTGCATCCCTAGCTTCTGTGAAGGTAATTAAGTCTCTAAAAACAAAACTATTAAACGCATTAAGACCTACTAATCCCACTAATAATAAAAACAATAAAACGAGCATTCCCCAGGAACGAATAATCTGTGAAAAGGCTCTATCCTGGTGTTCTTTAGGATACCAATAAACTTGAATAAATCTTAAAAATTCTTGAAGAGATTGATTGAAAGTTCGGACATCTTCTTTGAGATTTATACTATCTGAGGTTTTTTCTGCAACATTCATAGGATTCTCCTTGATCTAAAATGGGGGACATTAGAACTTTTAATGTCTATCTCTTGAGTTAGACATCAATTCAGCATACCATAAAAATCTGCATTATTATCACAAATTATATTACTACTATTTTCTGGCTTTTCTACAGATCAGGAATGAATATTAACCGAATTGGATCAGATTCATAATCGTTTGATAATTTTGGCAGGATTACCCGCAACGATGGTAAAAGGTTCTACATCTTGTGTCACCACCGAACCTGCTCCAATAATTGCTCCTTTCCCAATCCTAACCCTTTTAAGAATCGCAACATTAAATCCGCTCCAAACATGATCTTCTATCACCACAGGTGCAGATTTTATATCAAGATATTTAGCATCCTTAATCAGATTATTCAAAATGACGACTTCCACAAATTCTTTCTGTCTTAAAACATAATTTAATGAATGAGCATCGGTATCATAAATACTGACATCATCGGAAATTATAACTTCGTTTCCAATTTTGATAGAAGTAGCTGATCTAATTCGAGTTCCTTCACCAATATAACAATTTCTCCCTATTTCTATTTTTCCACCATAAGGAAATATAGCTAATTCTCCGATAATTACTGTATTCTCTCCAATTTGAATTAGAGTTTTATCCTCCCTATAGTTTATACACTTTCCGATAAATTTGACGGAACTGTGAAATGTAGGATTGTCGGAAAGTTTTTTATGTTTTTCGATCCGTTCTTGTTCTTCTAAAAATTTTGAAATTAATAAATATAATTGATGTTTTAAATTATAGTCATTTCAAATAAGTATGATACAAGTAAAAAATAAGGTAAAATAAGGAGAAACAAGCAACCCATCCAGAAAAATGTCCTATAGCCTAGACTTGAGAAAAAAAGTAATTGATTATGTAGAGAATGGAGGAAGCATA
>NZ_JADBUB010000183.1:0-29812 GCF_020245865.1 Microcystis sp. M169S2 | reverse complement strand
CAGTTATCAGTTATCAGTTATCAGTTATCAGTTATCAGTTATCAGTTATCAGTTATCAGTTATCAGTTATCAGTTATCAGTTATCAGTTATCAGTTATCAGTTATCAGTTATCAGTTATCAGTTATCAGTTATCAGATTTGAGGTTTAAGTTTTGAGTGAGCAGTATGTATTAAGTGAGCCTCATCAAATGCCAGTTTGCTGCTGTCTTTTCACTGATTATTGATTACTGTTTACTGATTACTGATCACTGTTTACTGATTGGGTGCATCTCACATTTGTAGAAATACCGACAATCAGCAATTATCAGTGACTCCTAAATTATTACAGATGCGTCAGCGGCTGCGTGTAAGCATCCCACCGAAAAACTAATGCGCGGGGGGTTTGGGGGGTAGAACCCCCCAAAGGCTTGGATTGAGTGATAAAATCGAAAGTAATACTAAATCCGTTGAGTATGGGCTACATATCAAGAGAGGCACTCCTGCAAAACGGAGAATAAATAACCAGTTTTTAATAACCAGATTTAGTATCATAATTCGTAATTCATAATTCATAATTGATAATTCATAATTCACTCAATCAAGTTAAAATATCCGCTCCTAACATCCGTTGATATTTAGCTTCTAAAGCTTGTTTCAAATTGGGCAAAGTGATTAAATGGGGATCATCTAACATAATTTTTTCGGCGGCATCTCTTGCCAAAACTAACACCTCTTGATCCTCGACTAAACTAGCGAGGGCAAAATCTGGTAAACCCGATTGTCGTTGTCCTAAAACTTCCCCCGGACCGCGAAATCGCATATCCATTTCCGAGATAAAAAAGCCGTCTTGGGATTGTTCCAAAACCGTTAATCTTTGACGGGAATTAGCACTATTACTGCCACTTAAAAGTAAACAATAGGATTGATGGGAACCTCTGCCCACGCGCCCCCGTAATTGATGCAATTGTGAAAGGCCAAAACGTTCGGCATTTTCAATTAACATCACCGTGGCATTGGGAACATCCACCCCCACTTCGATAACCGTAGTTGAGACAATAATTTGCAGAATATTATCGCGAAAAGCTGTTAAGATTTCCTCTTTTTCGGCGGAACTCATGCGACCATGGAGTAAACCGATATTAAAATTGGGAAAAATCTTTTCTGATAAATTTTGATATTCTTCCACCGCAGCCCTTACATCTAATTTTTCCGATTCTTCAATCAAGGGAAAAATCACATAAGCTTGTCTGCCTTGGGCAATTTCACGGCGAATTAAATCATAGGCAGCCCTTCTTTGATTGCCATTTAAAGCGGTGGTTTGAATCGGTTGTCTGCCGGGGGGTAATTCATCAATTTGACTCACATCTAAATCCCCATGCAGGGTTAAAGCTAAAGTACGGGGAATCGGTGTTGCTGTCATGGTTAAAACGTGGGGAGACTCTCCTTTGCTTAATAATCTTGCCCTTTGTTGTACCCCAAAGCGATGCTGTTCATCAATAACAACTAACCCCAATTTGCGGAAATTAACTGCATCTTGAATTAGGGCATGAGTTCCCACTAAAAGTGGTAATTCTCCTGTCTCCAATTGGGCGTGAATTTCTCGCCGTTTAGCGGTTTTTGTGGAACCCGTCAATAATTCTACGGGTAAATATAAGAGATTAAACCAGCTAACTAACTTACGATAATGTTGTTCCGCTAAAACTTCCGTAGGAGCCATTAATGCCGCTTGATAACCGGATTGTAGGGCTGCTAAAATAGCATAAACTCCGACAATTGTTTTGCCAGAACCCACATCCCCCTGCACAAGACGATTCATCGGGGTGCTAGAATCTAAATCCTCTAAAATTTCCTCAATAACTCGTTTTTGAGCATTGGTTAATTGAAAGGGAATTATCTGATTAAATCGATCAATTAGTTGACCCTTAGCACTAAAAATAGCACTTTTCTGTGTCTGACGATACTGTTGCCGCCGCCGCAGAAAACCCAATTGTAAAAAGAAGAATTCATCAAAGACTAATCGCCGTCGAGCTTGACTGAGAATCTCGGAATTATTAGGAAAATGAATGTTAGTAATTGCTGTTTTTAAATCGATTAATCCGTATTGTTTTCTTAGACCGAAAGGCAAGGAATCTTTTATCGCATCTACTGCCCCAAAAGCGGCGACTACAGCCTTTCTAATTAGGTCGGCGGGTACTCCATCGGTGAGGGGATAAACGGGCAGGATACGCCCGATTTTTAAGGACTCAATACTTGCCCCAGAACTGTCTAATAATTCAAATTCAGGATTTTCTAAAGTTAACCCATATTTACCCGCTTTGACTAAACCACTAACCGCCACCACCGAACCGACGGGATAGAGTTTTTTTTGTCCTTCTTGCCAAGCACGATTAGTGTAGCGAGTTCCCGCATAAAAACGGTTTAATTTTATCTGTCCAGTGCGATCCTGTAAGAGCAATTCAAAGATAGCTAACTTGGTATTTTTGGGGCTATTAAAACAATTACAGCGCTTGACATTCCCCACTAAAGTTACCGTTTCCCCCTCGGTTAAATTAGCGATATTGACTTGACGACTGTAATCCACATGATCTCGGGGATAATAATATAATAAATCTTCAACTTTGTGGAGGTTTAATCTTTCTAAAAGACTAGCTTTTCTCTCTCCCACTTCCGCTAGATATTTCAAGGGTTGTTCGAGGGTGACTTGCCGTGGAGAATTAGCCTTTGCCGTGATGGGAATGGTATTAATAATTTTCGCCGCAGCTGGTTCTTTTGGGGTGGGGGTTGCTTCTAAAGTTTGCCGTAATTGTTGCAAAAAATTGCGAGTTTCGACGACTAATTGTTGTCTTTGTCTGGGATTAAATTGGGAATATTGGGCAAATTTTTGGGCTAATTCTCGCCAGCGATTTCTCTCACTGGTGGCAATTCCCACGGGAGGATTATCCCCGAAACTAAGACACAAAAACTCGCTAAAACGGTATTGATTTCCCTGAAGATCTGGATAACCTTTTTCCGCTTCTACAGATAAGGCTTTTTGTAATCTCACCCAGTCGGGTATTTCCCCTTTCATAATTGCCTCTTGACTCCAAATTTCCCAGTATTATGCTTCCCTAATACTTCTGTTTAATTATAACTGATTAATCGTACCAACTACTGCGCCACGCCGCTTCCGCTTGAGCGATAGTATATTCTTTGCGAATACGATAATATTGTTCCCCTAGACGATTTAATTGTTCCCAAAGGTAGCGAATTTGATTTCTTTCGACACTTAAGCGAGCATCAGCAAATTCCAGTTCAGCCATTCGTAGATGAATTGCCGTTACTTTAGTTACTTTGCCACTCAAAAAATCACGATTATCCTCATCCTCATCCCCATCATCTTCATCTTTTTCTTCCTCTAGTTCAGGGTTTTTAGCTTCCACTAGAATGTTTAACATATTATTTCCCCCACCTAGGGATTGTCCTTCTTCTCCCGCTTCAATTGCCATATCGAGAATTTGACTGGGTAGATGAGGGGGAAGAATATAAGCTTTTTGTAGTTGCTGATTAATTTGTTTAGAGAGATGATTGAGAATCTCAATACAGTTTTTTTCCAGCACTCGACAACAATGGAGTAAAATATCGGGGTTATTAATCTCTCCAGTTGCGGCTAGATTTCCCGGTTTGTCTAGAAAAAGTTTCAAGAAATCTGGGGTATTTTTCGTCTCTGCTGGACTTTTAGAGAATCCTACCCCTGAAAATGCTCCTCGATCAAAGCTCTGCTCGCCCAATTGCTGTAAACTGGCTTTAGCCTCTTGTCCTAGAGCTTTGATCTCCTCTTGTAGTTTCTGACGATTGCTGTGGGAGAGAGCCAGAAATTCCCCCCCATAGTAACGGGTACAGATATAATACACTGCCCCGATCGCCTGTTTATAGAGAGATTCACCAAGTAAATCAAGATAAATTCGGTATTTTTCTCGCATTTTTTCGGCTAAATTTGCCACCTCCGTTTCTATGTTCTTTAAATCTTGTTGTAGCTTGTTCAGTCTTCCAGTCATAGAAATTTTACTGAGGGAGAAGTTAGCGATCAGCAAATTCTATTATAGCGACTCACTGTCAGCTATAACGCCCTGACATGGGGGAGATGTTCAGACGAAAAGAAGGTAAACTGGAATCTGTGCCGCGTTGATTGTCTTTAAATTTCACTAGCGTTTCTGATCAAGATAAAGTCTAACCTAATTTGGTATCGACCAGCGACTCGCCAAAATGAAAACTTCCTACCTCACTTATGACTAGCAATCCTTCAGCTTCTTTAAGATTAAAAAAAACAAAAATTACTGACACAAATATCACTCTCTCCCATGGCAGCGGTGGCAGCGCAATGCGGGATTTAATTAATGAGATATTTGTGAATAATTTTGATAATAACCTACTGGCAACCCTTGAAGATCAAGCCCGATTTGAAATTAAAGATTTAGCTGGAATAGGCGATCGCTTGGCATTTACCACCGATTCCTATGTGGTTTCTCCCCTATTCTTTCCGGGGGGTGATATTGGCAGTTTAGCAGTCAATGGAACCGTTAATGATTTGGCTGTCGGTGGGGCAATTCCTCTCTATCTCAGTTGTAGTTTTATCCTCGAAGAAGGTTTATCTATCGACACCCTAAAAACCATCGTTACGAGCATGAAAATAGCCGCCGAAAAAGCAGCAGTAAAAATCGTCACCGGGGATACAAAAGTCGTTCCCAAGGGACAAGGAGATCAAATATTTATTAATACCTCTGGAGTGGGAGTAATTCCGGCTGGAATCAATTCCGGGGCGAATAATTTACAAGTTGGCGATCGCATTTTGCTGAACGGTTTTCTGGGGGATCACGGTGCCGCCATTCTGATTGCCAGGGGCGAATTAGATCTACAATGCACAATCGAAAGCGATTGTCAAGCCCTGAATTCTTTAATTTCTGCAATTCTGGCAGTTTGCCCGGAAGTTAAAGCGATGCGGGATGCCACTAGAGGCGGATTAGCCACGGTTTTAAACGAATTTGCCCAAAGTTCAGGGGTGGGAATACAGGTACAGGAAACGGCGATCCCCATCCGGGAAGAAGTGCGAGGAATGTGCGAATTATTGGGTTTAGAACCGCTTTATCTGGCAAATGAGGGCAAATTAGTCCTTGTCGTGCCTCCGGAGGCGGAAAATCGCGTTTTAGCAGTGATGGGTTCCCATCCTGACGGTAAAAATGCCGCTTCTATCGGGGAAGTCGTCGCTTCTCCCCCCAATTTAGTTTACTTAAAAACCCCTTTCGGCACTAAAAGGATTCTCGATATGTTAGTCGGTGAACAATTACCGAGAATATGTTAATTAGACAGGAGACAGTTTTAAAGGAAAAAGTGAAAACTAAAAAAACAGATAGTTGGAGTTTTGGAGTTTTGGGGTTTTGGGGTTTTGGGGTTTTAGTTGAAATTTCCCTGTTCCCTGTTCCCTGATAACTGATAACTGATAACTGATAACTGATAACTGAAAATGCACGAACTAGGAATCACCCAAAATATTATCGAACTTGCCTTAGAACACTCGCGAGGAATGAAAGTTAAGCGCGTGGTGTTAGAGATTGGTAAACTAACGGCAATTATGCCAGAATCGATCGCTTTTTGTTTTGATACCTGTTGTCAAGGTACTAATATAGAGGGGGCAATGTTAGAGATTCTGGAAATTTCTGGTTTAGGACAGTGCCAAGATTGCGGAAATGAGCTAGAACTAGAATATCCCTACGGAATCTGCGATCGATGTGGTAGTCGCAATATAATCATTTTACAGGGACAAGAATTAAATCTTAAATCGTTGGAGACAGAATCCTTATGTGTGTAACCTGTGGTTGTTCTGATAACTCGGAAGTAACGGTAACTAATCCGCAAACGGGAACCCATGAACATATTTTAGCCGATGGTACTGTTATTAGTCATAGCCATCACGATCACGATCACGCTCACGATCATGAACATCCCCATCATCCCGCAGAAATTCACGCTCAAATTCATGGTAACATTCTCCAAGTTGAGCAAAATCTGCTGGCAAAAAATAATCTGTTAGCGGCACAAAATCGCGGTTGGTTGAAGGGTAGAAAAACTGTTGCCCTTAATCTGGTTTCTTCCCCCGGTTCGGGAAAAACTACCCTGTTAACTCGCACAATTGCCGATTTAAAAACCGCTATTCCTATCAGTGTGATTGAGGGAGATCAAGCTACAGCTAATGATGCTCAAAAAATTAGTGAAACCGGTTGTCAGGTTATCCAAATTAACACCGGAACAGGTTGTCATTTAGAAGCATCAATGGTAGAGAGAGGATTAATCGAACTCGATCCACCGATGAATTCTTTAGTCATGATCGAAAATGTCGGTAATCTAGTTTGTCCTGCTTTATTTGATTTAGGAGAAAATGCCAAAGTCGTCATTCTTTCCGTCACCGAAGGAGAAGATAAACCGATTAAATATCCCTATATGTTCCACGCTTCTCAAGTCATGATCTTGACAAAAATAGACCTACTACCCTACGTTAATTTTAACCTCGATCGCTGTTTAGATTATGCCTATCAAGTTAATCCCAATCTGAAAGTTTTTCAAGTTTCCGCTACCACAGGAGAAGGTTTAGATGCTTGGTACGGTTGGTTAAAATCGCTGGTTTAAGTTAAGCAGTAACACACCCAAAAAGTTCAGTCTAACTGAAAGAAAAATGACCCTAGCACTTGATCAAAATATTTATAATCAACTGTTGACTAAATTTCAACCCAAGATTATTGAAAATGAGGAAGAATAAGTAGCCTATACTCAACGGATTTAGTCTTATTTGCATAAGACTCCTAAGGGTGTGCAGGTACATGATGCGAAGCTAGTAGCAGCCGTGTGCATTCATGACCCTACACCTATTAGGACTTTCGTCAGGTGCTAACAATAAGGCTGACTTTTAGGCAAAAACGCGAGCATCCCGAGGACGAACATAAACTTGATCCCCGACCTTGAGATGCAGTTGAGCCAGTTGTTCTCGATTCAGATGGGCAATCAGAAGAGAGCGATCCGGTAGAATTAATTCCACATCGATGGCCCAACCCAGATGGATAATGCGCTCGACTTTTGCCGCAATACTAGACCCATTGGGAGAAGAGAGAATTTCTAGGTCGTGGGGACGAATGAAAATCTTAACTCCGTTAGTACCCCCTCCGAGCTGCTCGAATAGTGCAGCCGAGGTCGGTGGTAAAACATTCACCCGGCCGATAAAACTCATCACAAAAGGAGAGGCAGGATGATCGTACACCTGATCGGGAGTTCCCACCTGTTCGATTTTACCCTCATTAAAAATTACGATCTCGTCGGCCACTTCCATGGCTTCCTCTTGGTCGTGGGTGACAAAAACACTGGTGACATGGACTTCCTCGTGTAATTGCCGCAACCAAACCCGCAGCTCTTTTCTAACTTTGGCATCCAAGGCCCCAAAAGGCTCATCTAATAATAATACTTCCGGTTCTACCGCTAAGGCCCGGGCCAGGGCAACCCGTTGACGTTGACCCCCGGATAGTTGGGCCGGATAGCGATCGCCTAATCCCTGCAATTGAATTAAACTCAAGAGATTGTCCACTCGTTTTTGAATATAGTTCGGGGTAGCTTTGCGAATATTTAAACCGAAAGCGATATTCTGACGCACCGTCAGGTGTTTAAAAAGCGCATAATGCTGAAAAACAAAGCCAATATTCCTTTTTCTGACGTTTAAATGGGTTGTGTCTTTGCCGTTGATGATAATTTTGCCTGTGTCGGGGGGTTCTAATCCTGCGATCGCTCTCAGGAGAGTAGTTTTTCCTGAACCAGACGGTCCCAGCAGTGCCACCAGACGATTCGATTTGATCTCTAGGTTGATGTTGTCTAAAGCGGTAAAGGTGCCGAATTGTTTCGATACCTGCTCGATGATGATACTCACGGTGGTTAATCCTCTGGCAAAAAATGTATAGGGTTTGACCGTATTTTAACTATGATTTAATCTCAATCGTATTAAAATACACTTACATTTTACAAGATAGCAAGAAAATTAAGTTTCGATTCGGGAGATTACTGGTTGTAAACAGAGACTAAAAAGATTAAACAGCGATAAAAGCTTAATATTACTTTTTTTCGCTCTTTTAGTCGGTTCTAAAGGCTTAATTAATCAATTTTGTCTCTTAACCACCAGAAACGCACCGGAGAAAAGAGACGACTGAGGCAAAAATGGACTATTCTTTATTGACAATATTTAGCTTTTTTATCGGAATTATCGTGGGATTAACGGGAATTGGCGGTTCATCGTTAATTACACCCCTATTGATCTTTGTATTTCAGGTTCCCGCTACCACCGCAGTGGGTTCCGATGTGGTAGCGGCCGGGTTGATGAAAGTGGTCGGCACTGTTCGTCACTGGCAACAGCAAACGATCGAGTTAGAAGTGGTAAAATGGCTAGTAATTGGCAGTGTACCCGGTTCTCTGTTAGGATTAGTCGGTTTTCGCTATTTTCAGCAGAATAGCTCTCTCAATCTCGATCAATGGTTGCCTACTATCATCGGTCTTGTCTTGATGATCGTGACTGTCCTAGCGGCCCTGGAACTACTAATCTCCTTATTTTTTCCCGATTTGTCCCCTTGGTCCTGGCCAAAATTAGATTTAACCACTCGCTCTGGTCAGATAAAAACAACGATATTAGGGGCAGTTTTAGGCTATTTGGTCGGTTTAACCAGTATTTCCAGTGGTTCCTTATTTGCATTGGTCTTGATGACCTTTTTTCAGCTTGATTCTCGCAAATTAGTCGGCACAGATCTATCGCAAGCGTCCATCCTCTTAACCTGTACTTCCATCGGTCATCTGGGATTAGGAACAGTAGATTGGAATCTGGTACTTCCCATCTGGTTGGGTGGGATACCGGGGGTAGTAGTGGGAGCAAGATTATCGGAATATTTCCCCAAAAATGCCCTAAAAATACTGCTTTATACGGTTCTAGTCACGGTCAGTTGGCGCTTACTGCAACCCACCTAATCCCCAGAGTTCACTCGAAAGTCATCATACTACCGATCAACAGATCGGGACTGGTGGCGACAAAATAGATAATTCCTGCACCGAGAATAACGATCGCTAAACTAAATAGTACCACCCATCGATCGGCTGGTTCGTAGGTATCTTCATCTATATCTCGTCTGACTGTAAAATAATGGGCCGTGGTCAAAAATACGGTCAATAAACCCACTAAAGCAAACATTAAGCCCAATTTCCAACCATAACCGGGCCGGGGAACCAGAGGAGGATGAAAGGCCCGTAAACGCAGGATAACCATACCAAAACCCATTAATGCGATCGCTGTTCGCATCCAAGACAGATAGGTGCGTTCATTGGCCAGATGATCGCGGACTCGATTGGGATTGACTTTTTTCGGTGTAATGCTGGTCTTGCTTTCCGTCACTGGTGATTTGAGAAAAAATAACATGATCGAGATGACTAGGGGTCAGTTTCAAGTTGATCGCTTGAGAAGATGATGTTATTCTATGGCACTTGAGTTATAGATGGTATGGAAAAAATCTAAAATCTCTTTTTAAATGTATTTGTATTGAATCAAAAATTAAATAGGGTTTGCTCAATAAATCTAAAAACCTTGTTGGGTAAGACTTTTAGACTTTTTGTCAACCAAAAAGTACCAGATTGGGGAGTGATCGGGGGGAAAATGCAGGTACTTTTTCCCTGAAAATTAGGTAATTGACCCCCTCAAAATCGCTAAAACCCTACACCCTACACCCTACACCCCACACCCCACACCCTGCCCCCACCGAAAAACTTTTTGCCGCAAACCCTAAATAGATTCTGCTTGCTGCTGGAAAAGCGCCCATCCATAGCTTAAGGATAGGGCCAAGAAAGCCAGGGGAAGACTTTCCTTGATCATAAACACACCCAAACCGATCAGCACACAGGGGACAAAGTGGCTGCCGTGACTGGTAATTAAATTAGCGATCGCCGGTAATTGGGTTAACTGATGAGCAGTAAAACACCAAACACCCACCAAGATCAGAAAAACGCTGACGATAGTAACTAAATTTGGCCAGGTATTACTAGCAAACAGCGGCAAATAAATCCCGATATTATCGCTGCCATTGGCGATGGTAATTGCCGCCACAGCGCCGGTTTGAGGGGAAAACCAGGCCAGCAAAGGAGAAGACGGTGCTGATTCTACAGCCATCTCCAGATGATTATCCGTCTCGGTTTCTTCTCGCTGCCAGAGACTCCGAATCCCGAAAATCACGGGCAACAGGCCGAGAAAACGAATCCACTGAGCCGGAATCAAGAAACTCCCGAAAAAGCCGGTTAAACTCGCCAAAATCAGCAGGATAAAGCCTAAATACTGACCGATAACGATATGACGACGGCGAAAAAGTTTATTGACCTGGGTAAAAAGAATCGTCAAAATCAGGATGTCATCGAGATTAGTGGCAATAAAGGCCGCTATTGCTGTAGATATGGCAGTAATCATGGTAGTCATAGGATTTTTTTCTTAATCGGCTCTTCTGATCTCGATCGCCCTACTTCTACTCTAGAAAGAGCCATTAATAAAATCAAATATTCTTTCTTGTTGATTTAATAAATTAAAATGATGGAAAGACCAATAGAGACAAAAAACCCCTTGCCATGGCCAGAATGACCCTAGATCAACTGGAAATCTTTCTAGCGACTGCTGAACATCTCCACTTCACCAAAGCAGCAGAAGCTTTATATATCACCCAACCGGCCGTCAGTGCCGCCATTGCCTCCCTAGAAAATGAATACGGGGTGAAATTATTCCATCGCGTCGGTCGTCACATCGAGATCACGGAAACAGGACGTTTACTGCAATTAGAAGCGCAACGCATTCTTACCCAGGTAACTTTGACAGAAAGGGGATTGGCGGAATTTAACGACTTGCAACGGGGAGAACTACAATTAGGATCGAGTTTGACTATTGGTAACTATTGGCTGCCGGCAAAAATTAGCGATTTTCAGGAGCGCTATCCGGCAATTAAGATCAACTGCACCCTAGCTAATACGGAAGAAATCTGTCTGGGTACGGCTAACGGACGTTTTGACCTAGCATTAATCGAGGGAGAAGTCAAGAGTGATTTAACAAATTGTTTAGAACAGGAGATCGTCGGCAGCGATCGCCTATTAATTATTGTCGGACGTTCTCATCCCTGGTATAAAAGAGAAGCGATCGAATTACCCGAATTAGTGGAAACCCCTTGGGTAATGCGAGAATCGGGATCGGGAACTCAACAAAGATTCGAGGAAGCTTTACAGAATTGGGGCATCGATTTACGGACATTAAAGGTGACTTTGGTGTTAAATACGGGGGAAATGGTGAAAGCAATCATCGAGAATAGTTTGGCAGCTGCCGGGATTTCCGAATTGATGGTTCAAAAGGAATTAGAATTAGGCACATTGCGATCAATTCGAGTCATCGATACTTCCGGTTTATCCCCTCGCTATCTCGAATTTATGCGCCCTTTTTTAAAAATAAAACACCGTCAGCGCTTTCAACCCCGCGTCTGTCAAGTTTTCGAGCAGATGTTGTAATCTGATAGCAATCACCAAAAATTAACCGGAGAGAAAATAAAGCTATGTAAGGGAAATTATCTTTGGCAAAAAAGAGAGATTATAGCGTTTTTCAGTCTGCTGAGGTACAAAAGTTATGGGTTTTAGGCAAAAGGCAAGAGGCAAAAGGCAAAGGGTAAGAAAAACAGGTGTACCTTACTAGCTTAGGAAACGCTATATAATAAATCTGGTTATTAAAAACTGATTATTTATTCTACCTTTTGCATGAGTGCCTATCCTGATATGTAGCCTATGCTCAACGGATTTAGTATTAGGTATAGATCTCGACCTAATATTATCTCAAGACTCAAAGTCTTTCTAGTCAAGAAACTTACCCCAATAAAAATAATTTTAATTGCCCCATATTTTTTTGTTGAAATTGAATTAGCAACGATAGATATACACGGCAGCTATCGAACTATTTACTTAGGGTTGGCTGAATAAAATTGATTTTCGGTAAACCTTGAGTGGTTTTATAGCGGTTCTCACACCTGTGTGGTACAGTTAGACCTTTGCTGATTAAGCTTTTTACCATCGATAATGTACCTCTTGCGAACAGGAAACGCTATATATAATTTTGCCTTAGCAGTTACAAAAATTCACAAAAATTTACAAAAATTTCTTGAAAAATTTGGCAATCAAGAAATAGGATTAGTGCCAACCTATAATACCAGAATTTTGTTAATTCTGTTGCTTATGATACTATCATCTTCTCGAACCGTTGTGTCAGCCCTTCTTGGAGCAGGAGTCGCTATTGGCTTCGGTACGCCGGTTCTTGCACAAACCACCACCTCTTACAGCATTACCCACGGTTTTAGCTTTAGTGTCGGGGGAAACACGACTCCTCTCGTCCGGGGATTCGACGGGGGAAGTGCTTTTGCTTTCTCTCCTTACGTCTCGCCACCGGCAGCATTCTCCAGCTATGTGAATCTCTCCTATCCCCTCGGCCCTCCTTGGACCCGTTTCGACTCCGTGAGTGTTTCCAGAGGGTTGGCATCGGCTACCGCTAGTTCCTATACGCAGATCAATAGTCTTGGAGTCGGAACAGTATCGGGATTCATTAATGCTTCTGGGACAGCGAGCGCTTTGGAACGCGGGGAAACGGCTTGTGCTAATAGTTACACCGGAGTGACAGCCCGACAAAGAATCCGATTACCTTTCGGAGGCGTGATCTGGGGTCCCCGATTCGCCTTGGATTTTGTCAGTGGAGGAGGGTGTGCGGTAGGCAAAGACCCGATTAAATTTACCGTCACCGATCCCGATACGGGGTCGATTCTCAGTTCAGGACAGTTTTTAGATATTACCAGTACGGGTGATGGTAGTGTCAACTGGGGTGAAAATTCCCTCGATTTTGCTATTAGCGACGGAACCTTCAGCATCGACCTTAATAGTCCTTTTATTCCTGATAACCAACGAGGCACTTTGTTACTCAAAGTTCAGGGAGGCATCATCACCGATTCCCAGGATACGGGAATTTTTGATGGTTATTTGCCTCAAATTGGAAGTTCCGGTACTTTCTCGGTCTCCGGCTCCAATTTCAAGCCCGATCTTACCTTTGACTACGATCTAGGAGATTTCGGTAAGGAGGTCGATCTAGAAATCACCGCCGACGGTGGGGCGATTCCGGTTCCCGAATCCTCAACGATGAACCCGTTAAGTTTGGGGGTTTTAGGACTGATTTTCTTGGGAGGGAAACGATTCTGGAGAAGTTCTTCTAAAAAGTAGTAGTTTGTCATCACTCAATCAGTAAGGTGCGTTCCCCCTCGTCGATTAGTTGCGTAGTCGGAGTTGCAGTGGGGAACGCACCCTACGAAATCTTTGCTGTTAAATACGGGAGAAATGGTGAAAGCAATCATCGAGAATAGTTCGGCAGCGGCCGGCATTTCCGAATTGATGGTTCAAAAGGAATTAGAATTAGGCACATTGCGATCAATTCGAGTCATCGATACTTCCAGTTTATCACCTCGCTATCTCGAATTTATGCGCCCTTTTTTAAAAATAAAACACCGTCAGCGCTTTCAACCCCGCATCTGTCAAGTTTTCGAGCAGAGGTTGTAATCTCATAGCAATCACCGAAAATTAACCAGAGAGAAAATAAAGCTATGTAAGGGAAATTATCTTTGGTAAAAAAAACAGATTATAAGTAAGTAGTTATAATTAAATTGAAGATAGATTTTGCATCTGATCTCCCCTGCTCCCTTATTAAGGGTGGTGTCTGACAACTTTTAAAACCTACCTACTTACTAAATCTGGTTATTAAAAACTGATTATTTATTCTCCCTTTTGCATGAGTGCCTATCCTGATAGGTAGCATATACTCAACGGATTTAGTATTAGGTATAGACCTCGACCTAATATTATCTCAGGCAACTAGACCCACTTTCTGCACTTCTTAACATTCAATTGATAATTTTTACTAATCTATTGCTGACAAACCTTTGCCAATCAGGATTATAGCTACAATGATGGATTTTTTATTAAGGTGAAGAATTGTAAATTTTTTTCTCAGAAAAAGTCAATTATTGAAAATGTTCTTAATAGTAGTTTATACAATGAAGGTTTTTCGTCAAAACATCTTGGGGAATGTAAAAATATATAAAAGTATATGAAGATGTGCGGAATGTCGGCCCTGTCTGTGGAGATTTTAGATAGATAGTTTGATATTCAACAAGAGGAAAATGGCATGAACACAAATCACAACCAGAGTTATGGCCGGTTGAAATGGAAAGCGGTGTCGGCGCGGGAGGCCCAGCACCTGAACGAGCAGGGAGTTTCATCGTCAATCCCGCAGGGGCCGAAATTCCTTAAAGAGCTACCCCCCGATAGCGCGGTGTACGAGCCGAAGCAGCCGATCACAAAGAAACTTAAAAAGCTCATCGACGATTACGCCTATGGGGGGGCCTTCCAGAGCGCGATCTTGAAGATAAGACAACAGCGCATCCCCGAACTCGATCGGATACACAACCTCTACCAATTTTACTATTACATCGATGCCCTGGTAACTTGGATACCCGGGTTGCGGGTCTGGGAATGGCAGGGCGACATTTACCACGAACGCACAGATTATCTGCACCTGACGCAGTTCTATTACTACTTCAACCAGCCCGAACTCGTCTCCCTGCAAAGCCCCATCGCTCCCTTTACCGGCGAGGCTCTCACACCGCTATCCCTCTGGCTTCGGGAATTTGCGGTCGAATGGGGCGAATTTCTCGACACACCCGAATCGGCCAAGTATCTCGTAACCTATAAGTTCGGGCCAGAATATACCTACCAGGACTACAATGGGGGCGAAAACGGGATCGAGAACTACAAGACATTCAACGAGTGGTTTTCCAGGACTTTCAAGGATATCGATCGACAGCGGCCGGTCGCCCAGCCAGACGATCCTCGGATTATTGTCTTCCCAGCCGAGTCCACTTTTGTCGGCCAATGGACTATCACCACTCCGGCGGGCGAGCCGATGCCCGCACAGTCCTCAATCGTGGTCAAGCACGTCGAATGGCCTATCCCAGAACTGTTAAAGGGTTCCGAGTATGCCCAGGATTTCGAGGGCGGCATTCTCGTCCACAGCTTTCTCAATGTCTTCGACTATCACCGGCAGCACGCCCCGGCAGCGGGCAGGATAATTGAGGCTAAATTTATCCCGGGACAGGTTTACCTGGATGTCCAACTTGACCTACTCGATGCTGAGGGACGTGCCGATGAAAACTCATCCTTGGCCAACGTGGCCATGCCGCACCGTTATCTGGATGCACAGGATGCCACAGACTATCAGTTTGTGCAGTGCCGTGGGCTTTTTGTCCTGGAAACCGCTATCGGCAAGATCGCCGTGCTGCCCATTGGAATGGCACAAGTATCCTCCGTTGTGTTCGTCAAACCAGGGACGCAGGAACTTATCCGTCTTACCCAACAGGAAAAGAAGGGGCGATCTTATGATGAGCAGGTGGCACTGATCAACGAGAAGGTGCGCCAGGAGGTGGTGGGAAAAACGGTGTCGAAGGGCGAGATGATCTCGACTTTCCTCTTCGGCGGCTCCGACATCGTGATGGTATTCGAGCGTCAGTCCAACGTCAACATCACGGCTACGGTAAATGTTCACTATCCGGTGCGGAGTCAGTACGCCTATTCAAATATCGCCAAACTGCTGTCGTTTTGAATGATCGGTTGAAGCAAAGGTTCTTCCAGTGCCTGATTCACATCCAGGCGCAGAATTCCGAAAATTTATCAGGTAACAAGCCTACCCTTTCCAGGAGATGAAAATTATAGTCATTTCAGATAAGTCTGATACAGTCTAGACCGACAAAATCCTTAGGAACTCTGGGATTGATATTCTCAATCTTAATTGAAATGACTATACCTACAAGAGCGGAGGGAACACACCTTACTGATTGTGGGCAATTTAGCCGACTTTTGTGGTTTCTTTTGTGGTGGATTGGGAGGGTTTGAGTTTGCGCTTGAGGGTTGAAGCTGCGCCGAGAGCGCCGAGGGCAACCAGCCCAAGAAGGGAATTGGGTTCGGGAACCGCTTTCATCGTCAGTGGCCCAGCTTTGACTAGACTATCTTCCATGGTTGCGAACTCAAGGAAGATGGGTTTGACGCTGAAAAACTCACCCGAGCCAAGATAGCCGTCAACTTCTGGGACAAAAGGTGGGTCAGACCAATCAGGGGGTGTGGGAGCAGGGAAAACGAATTCGCCTGGTGCTGGCACGAAGGGCAGCACCTGCTCTCCAGGGGTGGTACCAGGCTCCACCACACCTACACCACTAAAGGCAAGGAGAAAGGTGGGCAAGTCATCGGCCGGGGTGTTCTTCCACCTCCACCAAAAGTCGGGTGCAAATTCCTCAACTACTGGCAAACCTATTGATAGATCAACTGGCTCCTCTGATAGATCAACCGGCTCCTCTGGGGCAACTGGCTCCTCTGATAGATCAACCGGCTCCTCGGGAGCAACCGGCTCCTCTGATAGATCAACCGGCTCCTCTGATAGATCAACCGGCTCCTCTGGAGCAACCGGCTCCTCTGATAGATCAACCGGCTCCTCTGGGGCAACTGGCTCCTCTGATAGATCAACCGGCTCCTCGGGAGCAACCGGCTCCTCTGATAGATCAACCGGCTCCTCTGGAGCAACCGGCTCCTCTGATAGATCAACCGGCTCCTCTGGGGCAACCGGCTCCTCTGGGGCAACCGGCTCCTCTGGTGGGATATAGCTTGAATTCGTGGACTGACCGAACGACCATACATCCGGCTTAAGCTTCTCTATCGTCGCCTGGGCATCGGCGAGATTGGCAGCCGCTCCATAGAAGATATTGAAAGTGCGGGACTCACCTGGGGCCAGATCACCAAAAGCAAAATCAAAGACGGAACCTTGGTCTGCCGATCCTTTTTGGAAGAAATCAACATTGATCGAAGAATCGGAGAGAAGAATTTCTCCTGGGTACCAGCCCGGATCTGAACTGGCGAAGCCGTTGTTGCTGGCAAAGCGCACCTTGCCACCGGCGGATTCAAGATTGCTTTCCACCCCAAAGTGGCTCACATACTCATTAAACTCAGTGGCTGGCACATCCCAATCCATCACGCGGCGATAAACCACATCAGTAACTGTTTCCGTGCCGCTGTTTGTGATGGTGATGTTGCCTTGAAACACATTGGGGACCGAGGAAACACCGTAGAAGTGCTTAATGTCAACGGGATAGTCGGCCAATTGAATTAAAGAGGAGGCTGTTGTGCTCGTGGAACCAAAGACCCCGCCCGTCAGACCACCATTCCCCGCCGCTTGATTGACAAAACCAGCGACGCGGTTGCCCAAGGGATCAGTGACAGCCACACCCCACCCTTCACAGAGACAACCTGAGGCGGTGGCATCCCGCCAGGTTCCATCGGGGAAGCGATAGGACAAGCCTGTCGTCCGTGCATTGACGGGCCCGAAGCCTAATGGATCTGAAAAATTCAGATGACCAGCATCGTTCACGCCAAGGGCGACGGAGGCAAGAGATGGATCGGCATTGTTAAAGATCACCGCCCCTACCTGTGCCTGAGCCACTTGCGGGGACAAGGCACTAAGAGCAGTCGCCAGTCCAAGTCCTGCGCCTGCAAGCAACGAATTAGACAAGTTCTTAATACTCATGAGAAACTAAAAGATTTTTACAAGTGGGAACGCTATCCTCGCAGCTGGGTCAGCCAGCCTATGTAGGGAAGATAATGAAATTTTGCCTCCTTCCCCCTGAACTATATTCCAGAATAGATATAATTTAATAAATCTTTGCATTCCTCTCTCCGACCAGCGACTCACTTAGACTTTATCCCGATGTTGCCAGAATAGCCTATCAGTCTATACCGTTTTCAGATGTACCAATGAAGAACTTCGCAGACAGGGAGGGATTCCCATCGTACAAAAAGTATAGGGCAAGTCTCCGATTTTGCCGAGGGTTTTGGCCAAAAAAAAATCGCCTCTGGGAGGTGGGGGTGAAAGGTATCACCCCAGAGAAATAATTAAACGCCAAAAGACTTACCACAACCGCAGGTTTGACTGGCGTTGGGATTAGTGAATTGGAAACCACCGCCGATCATCGCGTTGCTGTAATCTAACATGAGACCATAGAGATAGAGCAGACTTTTTTTATCAGAGACAATTTTGAAGCCATCGTAATCGAAAACCTCATCTTGGGGGCCAATATTGCTAGGATGCTCAAAATCCATCATATAGGACATTCCCGAACAACCACCCTGACGCACACCCACGCGCAGACATAAATCCTTGCCCTGTTGCTCTTTGAGCATGGTAAGGTGTTTGAGGGCAGCCTCACTGAGTAAAATTCCTTTTCCTTGAATCTGAGTAGCTTGTGTCATCTTTAGCAGGAACTCCTAAACGCAGTTGAAGGGGACATATAAAACTTTACCTTCTCCTACCCATCTTAACGATAGTTGAGGGCTGATGACCGAATTACTTCTTACTTTTCCCAGTATCGCGGGAGTTTTAGGGCAAAAAGAAGCAAAAAACTGGGATTATTAATTAAATAGGGTTTCTACATACGGATAAGTTCTTGAAACAAATCATAGAGCCATTCTCAGCCGATTTTCATCACCCAACCTGGTGCTTGAGACAATTCACCTTCTGGGAGGATGATAATCAAATCAGGAAAACACTGCCTTGGGGATGCCGAAAAAGCAGCCAGAAAAGAGCAAAAGAAATTCACTTTTCTAAACGGAGATTAGCACCGCTGCTATCGGTGCGATAAACCCAAGTTTTTTGCTTATCAGTCAGAATAATTCGCCATCCTTGCACCAGTGCTTGAGTACAAAATTCCCCCGGTTTAGCTAATCCTAAACAACCATCGGGCCAAGTTTGCGGTTGTGCTGCTTGAATTTGCAAGCGATTAACGGATATATTGGTTTTCCGACTCAAATCTTGACGGGTAGCGGCGATAACCGACTTAGGTGGCTCAGGAGATGCTAAACTGGGTGGCGCTAAGAGGAGAGAAAGCAGACTCACTAGCATTAAAGTGCCAGTTGCTCCCTGAATAATTCTCGTTTTACCGATTGGTACTTGCTGGCTTTGGCTAAAATTTTTTCTGGATATCATCTTTAGTGCTGCCTCTTTTCTGGGAGTGATAGTCCGAGCGAATCCTCCGGTTTATCACCAGTGTAACCGATACTATGTTCCCGCTCTGGTTTTCGAGCAGAAGCAGCAGTCACTCTCAGTTTTCGTTGTCATCTCCTGAAGACTTCCGCCTCTTTAAGTGGCGATGGCGATTAAAATAGATGAGGATGAACTATCTTAGATGGATGGGCTTATGTTATCTTTTTTCCTCCGTTGGTTGATTACCGCCGTCTCTTTATTGATTACAGCGCAAATAGTACCCGGTATAGAAATTAAAAATTTTACCGTGGCTTTGATAGCTGCTGTCGCTTTGGGTTTAATTAATGCTATTATTAGACCCCTGTTGATTCTTTTTACCCTGCCTTTAACTATTTTAACCCTAGGGTTATTTATTTTTGTGGTCAATGCCATTTCCTTTTCTTTAGCCTCCTATTTTATCAGTGGTTTTGAGGTAAAATCATTTTTTGCAGCTTTATTCGGTTCGATCGTGGTTTCGATCATTTCAGGAGTTTTAAATGGTTTTTTTGTTGACTAAAGTGGGCAATAATTCGGTTGTTTAAAACACCTTGGTTTACTCTGATTGATTAGTTTCTGCTCTAGAGACGTTGTTGCAATCAACGTCTCTCTATTTTTGGGAAAATGGCGATAGTTTTTATATGGGAATCGGGAAATTAAATTGACAAAAATCATCGTTTGTGTTAAACAAGTTATATCGATTATTGATCATGGGGCTTGATGGGATATTTATTATTTTATGGATGATATCGCTTGGAACTAGAGCGAGGAAATATCTACGGGTTTAGCGTGGCTTTTGTGGGCAAGTTCAACTACTATTAGAATAGTGACCTTTTATGAAGATTTGCTTAACTGGAATGATCCGATCAAACAAAATAAATGTAATGATGTTAATTAGATAACTAATAAGCTTTCTTAACTATCCTTCCAGACAGCATAACTACAAAAGTGCAGAATGGAATTGTTGAGCTAAGTAAATTAACTAATCCCAAGCCAACTTTTCTTGTCTGTGTTTGCTTTAGAGTCACAATGGTCGCGGCAAAAGTTTTTTGTTATCATTCAATTTAGATTGTTAAAAAAATGACAAATAATAAAAAATCTTAGCAAATAAAACAAAATTGATACAGTTCTCATTATCGGTCAAATAGGAGCAGGAAAAACAGGTTTCTTAACAGCATCTTATCGAACTTTCAAAAATCAAACAACTTCGGGAAATCGGGCTAATATTGTCTTGAGTTCTCAAGAGGAAGAAAGCGAAGAGGATATTGAAAAATTCCCAATTATGTTGCTAAAATAGGTCGATATACCCTCGCCATTTTAAAAATAAGTAACTTTGGTTTTAGTTTACAGCGACAATTCGCTGGTGAGATTCACCAGGATAAAAACTGGAAAAAAGATATAATTGTGTTAAAATCATTCACAAAAGCAAGCTGGAGTAATTAAACTTTACAGATCATGTCTTGGATCGTTGAACAACTGATTTATAGCAGTTTCTCACAACTGGGATTTAAATATATCGCTAGTGCAAATGTCCCCCTAGGGATTCAACAGGTTTTTTATCAACATATAGTCTCTCAGTTATGGGACACCTATAATCCTCCACACAGGAACTTTAAAGGAGTCTATATCTATCAAATTGACTCCTATAACACCCTCTTTGGTTGGTTAATTAACGATGGTGACGATGAATTTAGTCGTGGGGACATCCCCTACTTTCATTGTTATTATTTACAGGAACTACTCGACTCGAAAAAACTGGTTAAAATTCTTGCCTGTCTAGAGGCAGGTCCCCTAAAACGTATTTCCAGAGATGAGGCTAAAATCTCCCTTGATCCCGTAATTTTAGACGACAATTATCAGGCAAATGCCTTTGAATTAGGAATTAAACTTTCTAAAGATATTCGTCTGTTTAGCCACCGACAACTGCGGGAAGAAAAACCGCTGCAATGGTTTATCTCTTTGGAAGAAACTACAGAACGACCACATCACACTGATAATAACTATGATGACTCTCAAAATACCTTCCCTAGGGAACCAAATTACCAGGCAGAAATTGCTAAAATTTTGGAAGAATTAGCCGAAAAACCGATCGCTATTGAGGGAATCATGCTTGTTTCTCCCCAGGGTCAAGCTTTGACTGATTCGATCGGTATGCCACAGAATAGTGCCTTAATCTTAGCAGGAACAATGATTTATCTTGCCAATAACACAAAGGAGGAATTAAGCTGGTTTGATGTGGAACAAATTGCTATTCGCAGTCCCCAGGGTCATCTGATTTTAACCCCTTGCAGTGACCAAGCTTTTCTTTTAGTGAAAACTGGCAAAACGATCACGGGATTGTTAGAGGGAGAAATCCAAAAAACTCGCTCAAAATTAGCAAAAATTCTCGCTATCTCTAACCTCTCTGTTAAATCCCACAGTTAATCCCCCACTTGATTCCGTTGTAGAAGAATTCGAGATCGTCCTCGAAACCGAAGATGATAACAGTACAGATATTCGTTACCCGGGTAGAACCTTACAGTGATCAGTAATCAGTAATCAGTGATCAGGAGATTATTTTTATTTATTCTCCCCTCTCCCTTCCCCCTAATTCATAATTCATAATTCATACTAAATTTGGTTATTAAAAACTGATTATTTATTCCCCCTTTTGCCTCTTGCCTTCTGCCTCTTGCCTCTCCTGATATGTAGCCTATGCTCAACGGATTTAGTATCATAATTCATAATTCCCACACCCTACACCCTGATCACTAAAAACCGATGAACCAATTAAACTTAGAAGTTGCGGGAAAAAAAGAACGTTTAGATGCTTGGATGGGGTCACAATTGCCCGATTTATCGAGATCTAGACTGCAAAAACTGATAGAACAGGGATATATACAGTTAAATGGTCAAATTTGCACCAATAAAAATACGAAAGTTGGTCAAGGCGATCGCTTAAAGATTACCATTCCCGACAGTCAACCCCTGCAATTAAGCGCCGAGGCGATCGAGCTTGATATTCTTTACGAAGACGAATATCTGATTATTATCAATAAACCTGCCGATTTAGTGGTTCATCCGGCCCCCGGTCACGAATCGGGAACCTTGGTCAACGCTTTACTACATCACTGCCCAAATTTAGCTGGAATTGGTGGAATTCAACGCCCTGGTATAGTTCACCGCTTAGATAAGGATACCACGGGCGCGATCGTTATTGCCAAAACCGACCAGGCCCATCAACACCTACAGGCACAATTAAAAACCAAAACTGCACGCCGGGAATACATGGCCCTTGTCCACGGTGTCCCTAAAAGCGAAACAGGTACAATTGATCTGCCGATCGGTCGTCACCGCAGCGATCGCCAAAAGATGGCTATTATTGCCGTGGAAAAAGGCGGTAGAAATGCCGTCACTCACTGGCAAATCAAGGAAAGACTAGGCAACTACACCTTAATGGAATTTCGCCTAGAAACTGGCAGAACTCATCAAATCCGCGTTCATAGCAGCCATATCGGTCATCCGATTCTTGGGGATCCCCTCTATAGTTCCGGTCGTTCCATCGGAATTAATCTACCAGGGCAATTACTCCACGCCTATCGTTTAATCTTAATACATCCGGTCACGGGGGAGAGCCTAGAAGCGATCGCTCCCTTACCCGCTATTTTCCCGAAAGTTTTAGCTATTTTACGCCAGAGAAACCCCTAGCGCACAAATTGCGGCATAATCTCCGCTGCTGTCCATAATCCGTAGATACCGCGACGATGCAGGGAAACCCCCGCTTTCAGATAACCAAAAGCTGGCCCGCAGACATTAGCCGCCATACTGGTTTCATCACCTAAAGTGAAGGTATGGGTGGAAATTTTGCCTTCAAAAGTCCGCCCCGTGACCTTAACATTGGTACTTAAAGGCTTTTTCGGGTTGCGCGTATCCACCACACCCCCGACGGAAACCCGATCGCGTCCACAGATTCCAGCCAATTCCAGCATAATATCGTCCGCGTGTTCCATATTTTCGAGGCTGAGAATGCCATTGGTTTTATTTAACAGCATTTCCACTTCCGCGTCACTCATCTGGTGGGCCGTTTCTGGGTCGTAACCGGGTAAATGGGCGATATCTTCACGAATAGTGGCACGATAAGCCTCCCAGTTGGCAATTCCCACGCCAAAGGTAATTTTAACGCTATGAATCTCTGCATAACTCTGGGCAGCTAGGGCAGCGGCCGCAGTTAACAGTCCGGGGGTAGCACCGCAGCCGGTCATGTAGGTGATGCCGGCGGCTTCTAGGTCTGTTTGTAGTGCTAAGATTTGTTCCATGGCGCTGGTACGTTTGAGCGCATCGACTAAAACCCCGCGCCAACCTAAGCGAATGAAAGTTTTAGCGATATCGGCCATGAAATTGTTAGGTAAATTCGGCAAGGCAAGAAAATAGCCTTCTACGTCGGCAGTTTTGATTAATTCCTCGATACTGTTCTGGCTGAGACTGCCGTAATTTTCCAGATAACCGATCGAACCCCGGTCATGATAAATTTTGTTACAGGTATTGACATCTAGACCGTCTTTGTGGTAAGCAAAACCGGCTTTATCGGCGGCGGCAGTCCAAAGCATTTCCTGTTTGGGGGCGAGAATTCTAGCGGCAGCCTGTCCCAAACCACCAAAACCTAAAACACCGATCCGAAGGCGATCGCTGGCTATTTGTTTATTCATATTTGTTCTGATTCCTATAGACAAAATTCTATGATCTCGGCGGTCGTGGTTCGCCGTTGCATCTCCTTTATTTTCAATTTATCGCTTCAGGTCGTCTTTTTTGTGTAGTTTTGTTAAATTATGCCCACTAGGTTAAAGTTCGCCCTTGACGATGAAGAAAAGTTACGCGAAACTTACAAAAAATGAAAGTGGTTGGCCGAGATAATATAAAGTTTTGCTAAAATTTTAACCAGATTGCTACGATTAGCAAACTATCGTAAATTAAAACGATAGGGAGCTTTGCAAACCCCAGATCACGCCGAGAAGACCTATGAGCATGGAAAGCCTAGAGTTTATCATCTATCCCGATGGTCGCGTCATGGAAAAGGTGACAGGCATAGTCGGTTCATCTTGTCAAGAGGTGACGGCGGCGATCGAGGCACAACTCGGGCAGCTGATGTCTCAAGAGAAAACCTCGGATTATTACCATCAAACCGTCAGCCAGTCAGAGAAAGTCAGCAACGCAGCCACTTTTAGCGACTGGTAATTTTTCATCTTTCCCAATCCCTTTATTTAAGCCACTGAAAAACCATGTCACACTTTAGCAATATCAAAACCAAAATCCGCGATCTATCCTACCTAAAAGCCGCCCTCAGCGATATGGGGATGGAATGGAAAGAGGGTTCCCACCCCGTCAAAGGTTATCAAGGTCAAACTTTAACCGCAGAGGTGGTAATCGAGCAAGATAACAATTACGATATCGGTTTTCGCTGGAATGGTAACGAGTACGAGTTAGTTGCCGATTTACAATACTGGCAACAACCCCTAACCGTAGAAGGATTTTTAAGAAAAGTAAATCAAGGTTATGCCTACCAGACCATTCTGGCAGAAACTGCTAAACAGGGTTTTCAGGTGGCAGCACAGGAAAAAAATACTGATGGTTCTATTCGTCTAGTGGTACAACGTTGGAGCGCCTAATGGCTGATTTTTCTCCCGAACGCTCTGGTTTTGAACCAGAGTTAGGGGGATTCCTGAGAGATTCCCCCGATCGCACTGGTTTTGAACCGGAATTGGGTGGTTTACTGCGCCAGAAAGCGGTTTACGTCGATGAGGTCACTTGTATTGGTTGTAAACACTGCGCCCACGTTGCCCCCAATACCTTTTTTATTGAAGGCGAATACGGTCGCTCTCGTGTCTATAATCAGGACGGTGACGAAGAAGAAATTATTCAAGAAGCGATCGAGACTTGTCCAGTTAACTGTATTCACTGGGTTAATTATAATCAGTTGTCATCTCTTGAGGAAGAACGCAAACATCAAGTGATTAAACAGTTAGGTTTTCCTCAGATTCACAAGAAATTTAGCCCCGCAGATTTAGATATCTAGGGTGGATAGGTGCAGCCTCATCCATCCATTATTTCCTAGAAGTCAAGTTTGTTAAGTAAAGAGCCGCTATGTACGTTTTAATTGGTGGGGCGGGAATGGTGGGGCTAGGTTTAGCCCAACAACTTTTAGACTTGGGACACACCGTCGCCATCGTTGATGTGGATCCTTTAGCTTGTCGGTTTGCCCGGGAAAAAATTGGTGTCATGGCCTTTGAGGGGAGTGCTGTCAGTACGAAAGTTCTGCTAGAGGCGGGGATTCGACAAGCTAACGCGGTTGTTGCCGCACTGAGGGACGATGCGATGAATCTAGCCCTAGTTACCTTGTCCAGAAGTTATGGCATTTCCCATATTGTGGTGAGAATGTGCGATCGCGAATTTCTCGAGGCCTATCGTCTTGCTAGAGCTAGTCACATCATCAGCACGATTGATTTAGCTGTTGTCACCATGGCCAATGCGATCGAATACCCCGAAGTAGAATCGATGATGCACTTTGAACAGGGACAAGTGGAGGTGCTAAAGCTGCCCGTCCCCAAGGATTGTTATGTAGCTGGGCGTACCGTTGCCCAAATCGCTCAAGATGCCAACTTTCCGACTGGTTCGCTGATTATTGGCTATCAGTGTCACGCTTCTGCCAGTTTAGAGATTCCCAACGGGAATACCGTCCTAGAAGCAGACTCAACTATTCTGGTGGTCACTCGTCCGGAATTCGTCAAACCTATGATCGATTACCTCGGCATTCAAACTAATCATCGTCCAACGATAGAAGTTTCTCATCCAAACCTTTAACGTAGGATTGTACCAAGTCTTCCGGTACAATGCGTTTGCGAAGTGCATCGCTCAAGGCTGCTTTCTCAGCGAGGAACAATCGTCGTCGAATGGCATCTAACTGACTGTTGTTAGGCTCCATTTGCCCCGATCGAGACTGATTATAAGCATCCCGCAGCAGCCGTTCCGATACCGCCACTTTTGCCTGATAAGATGCCCACAGTTCTTCGTACACTGCTTTCGGTAAAACGCCAGATTTCAGTAAATTGGCTAACTCATCTTGTGCCGCTTTCGACGCGATCAACTGCAGCTGCAACTGGCCAATCTCCTGGGTTACTGCCGAAACCTGACTAATATTGAGCTTTTTAATTAACCAGGGTAAGGCTAATCCTTGGATAACCAGAGAAAATAACACAGAGCCAAAGACTAGCTCGATGATCAATTCCCTCCCTGTTAGAGTCAAAGGAATAGCAACCGCTAGGGCCATGGAGAGGGAACCCTTGATGTTGCCCAAAATCAGAATATGTTGCCAGCGCAAGGGGATCGGTCGATCAATCCAGCGAAGTACCCATAGTAAAGAATACACTGACAGAATACGCCCCAATTGATAAGCCAAAATGACCAGCACAATCGATGGCAAGGTTTGCCATAGGGTCAAGGGGTTGATTTCAATACCAATAAGCAGAAAAATAAAGGTATTGACGATAAAACCGGCATATTCCCAAAAACTGATCAGGGTAATGCGATCGGATGCAGAGGCGCTGCGAGGCAGCCCCAAGTTACCAAAGACAAGTCCGGCAATAACTACCGCTACCGCTCCCGATACACCCAAAAACTGCCCGAGTTGAAAAGCTCCCAAGGCAAGCGCAACCGTAAGCAACAGGCTACTCAGCGGCTCCCGTAAGCGCACATAGATGGGCAGACACAGGTAGCCTAGGACAGCGCCCACTAATCCCCCACCCAGAGCAACGATCAACACTTCCTTGATGACTTGTGTAGTGCTGATGGTTCCAGTGGCGTAAATCACCAAGAGCAAATTGAAGGTGACGAGTGCGGCTGCATCATTAAATAGTGTTTCCCCTTCCACAATAGTGGAGAGTCTAGAGGGAACCCGAATTTCTTTAAAGACGGCAATCATCGAGACAGTATCGGTGTTTGCCAGAATCACTCCCACCAGTAAGGCGGGAATCCAATCTAGCCCCAGCCCGAATTTTACCAAAACGGCAATAATCGCCGCAGAAAAAACCGAGCCGGGACCTGCGAGCAGTGCGATCGGTTTAAAGGTGCTGCGAAGACGGCTGATATCGGTATTAATCGCCGCTTCAAAAATCAGAATCGGCAGAAAAAGGTTAAGCACTAAAAACGGATCTAAGCCAATACGACGAGATAACAGATCGGTAATCGGTAATCCTGCTAAGACTAAACCTGCCACATAGGAAATGCGTAATCGCTGGGTTACTAGAGCCACAGCAGTGGCAATCAGTAGCAGCAGGATCAAGACAAGAACCAGTTCAGGAATGTCTCCCACCGTTTGGCTGTTCACAGCAGAATTGCTATCGAAGGATTTTTGTTGTGCTGCCCAGGCTACTAATAATTCTCCCCTCATAAGACGATTTTACCGAGAATATAAGAACTTGACTATTGTTCATAATACAAGGTAGGTTATGGCAGTTAGAGCCTTTCTCAGAAAGATGAGGTTAGTTATTGTTGCTAAAATACTTGATGAGTAAGGATTAATTTGTACTTCATCTTTAGGAGAAAGAGTGAGAAATTTTCTATTTACCCGGTGATTACTGTGGGGAGGGGAAAGTTAGAGGCAATCGGGGCAAAATGATAAGTATTTTATATACAAACATCTTCAATACTTAAAAATATTTAAATTTACAATTGGTAATATTTATTTTTACTCAAGAATTTATTGAGAATAATTTCTATTTATTTAGGAGATAGCAATACTTCCAGCGATTCTGGTATAATTTTGCATTATGCTATGGTGGGTTTTTCTGTTCTTTTTTGGACTTTTTAAGGTCTAGCTTGCCTTGAAACCATTGCTAAATCTAGACTTTCCCTTTTAGCCAAACCAAACACTTTCGCCAATTATCTCTTTTTTCCCCAACAACGTTGATCTAATTTTTGTGTAGTTTTGTTGCAAAGTCAAAATTTTTTTGACAAAATGCCTAAATTGTGGTAAAGACGAAATGACGAGATTTAGCATCATCTCTGGTTCCCGTGTTTCCTAAAATCAGAAACTTCGTACCTCACCCTTAAGATAACTGCTAAGTAGGGTTTGCTGAAAAAGGCCTAGGATGGGGTCAGGCAGAAGACAGGAGTTTAAGGCTTTGTTGCTCCCCTTTTTTTTACCAGTTTGCGTACCACAAAAAGGATAATGCAAGGTTTTTGAAGGTCTCAATCTATTTTCGCAGCATGAACATCGGCTCTTAAAAGGTCAAAAGTCTTATTTTAAAAGGGTTCTACCATTATCTAGCAAGCCCTAATTACTATAGCGTTTCCTAAGCTAGTGAGGTACACCTATTTTCTTCCCTTTTGCCTCTTGCCTTTTGCCTAAAACCCATAACTTTTGTACCTCAGCAGACTGAAAAACGCTATATCATAATATTTCTTCTCAAAAAAAGAGGAGAAAAAAGCAAGTTCTGCCTTTCTCTCCTCCAGTCTAGCGATTAATTACATTGGAACAGTAGCCAGTAATCTTGAACTACTATTCACCGCTTTAGTAAGCACCGTTATTTTTGGGAAAAACCACAACACCGATAGTTCTGAAGATTACCCAGATATCGGTTAACCAGTTACGCGAATTAACGTAATACACATCCATCTGCACCCGCATGGGATAGGGAATGTCATTACGTCCAGAAACTTGCCATAAACCAGTTAAACCGGGGCGAATAGTTAAAACTTTCTCGATGCGATTGCCATATTTCTGCAATTCTTCGGGAACTAAAGGCCGCGGACCGACGACGCTCATATCTCCTCGCAGGACGTTGAAGAATTGGGGAAACTCATCTAAACTGGTTAAGCGGAGAAACTTGCCAATCCAAGTTATGCGGGGATCGTCCTTGAGCTTGAAATTATCTTCGAATTCCGCTCGCAGTTGGGGGGAGTCTTCCATCAGTCTCTCTAATACCTTATCCGCGTCCATTACCATAGTACGGAACTTGATACAGTTGAAATGCTGGAAGTTTTGACCGACGCGCTTCTGCATATAAAAGACCGGACCGGGGGAACTAATCGCGATCAATAAGGCTAAGATTAAATAAAGCGGCGAAAAGAAAATTAGAACCGATAGGGAGAAAACGATATCGAATAATCGTTTTGAGGTATCGCCGTCTAAAGCTATTAACCAAGATTTTTGATGCCGTCTACCAGAGACCGAAGGTTTGAACCCTCGCTTCATCAAAGCTTGTAGAGCCTTGACGGAGATAAGTTGGCCATTAGCAGTCATCTTACTCCTTCACATCACACACACCACACAGTATCTATGATAAAGCCACAAGACTGAAAAAACAAGTCTTCGGGTCAATAACTGGCACTGGCCATTTTAGAGCCTTTGTACTGAAAAATAGACCTCTTGCAGAAATCCAAAATCGTTGTTAGGGTTAGGAGTCAGTAGCCAGTAGTCAGTAGTCAGGAGAATTAAGAATGAATAATAATCAATAGAACTCTTGCAAATTAATTATATGTTATAATGATGGGTTGACTAATTTTCCCCAAAAAATTAGTTAATCAGTACATTCATCCTGAATGAAAACTTGAAGTTTAACTTTTAACTCAAAACTCTTTAGAGCTGCTTTAATT
>NZ_JADBUB010000182.1:0-5052 GCF_020245865.1 Microcystis sp. M169S2 | reverse complement strand
CCCTAGCAAAACAACTTACTGCTACAGGAAATTATGCCGCAGTCATGGTATCAGTGGAAGTAGGAAGTGCATTTAATCATGATCCTACTGCCGCAGAATTGGCAATTTTAGGGGCATGGTATAATACAATAAATATCCGTTTACCTAAAGAATTGCAACCAGCTGCTAAACAATGGCAACAGGAAGAACCAGGAAATAGAATTAACGATTTTTTAACAGCTTGGGCAAAAGCTATCAATCGTCCCATAGTATTATTTATAGATGAAATTGACTCTTTACAAGACCAAACATTAATATCAGTTTTACGAAAGATAAGAGATGGTTTTCCTAACCGTCCTGAAAATTTTCCCTCGTCAGTAGGATTAATTGGTTTACGAGATGTGCGAGATTATAAAGTAGCATCGGGAGGTAGTGACAGATTAAATACTTCTAGTCCTTTTAATATCAAAGTTGCTTCTCTTACCATGCGAAATTTTAATCTTGCAGAAGTGGGAGAATTATATCGACAACATACAGCAGCAACTGGACAAATTTTCACACCAGAAGCTATAGAAACAGCTTATGATTTAACCCAAGGACAACCTTGGTTAGTCAATGCTTTAGCTAAAGAAATTGTAGAAAAGATGGTAAAAGATAGAAGTATTATTATTGACAAGGAACACATTTTACAAGCTAAGGAAATATTAATTAATCGTCAGGATACTCATTTAGATAGTTTAGCGGAAAAACTAAGAGAAAAACGAGTTAAAAACATTATTGAACCAATTTTAGCAGGGCAAACCTTACCCGATACTCTAGCAGATGATCGCCAATATTTAATAGATTTAGGATTATTACGACGTGATCCGATGGGGGGATTAGTTATTTCTAATCCCATTTATCGTGAAGTTATTCCCCGTGTTTTAGTACAAGGAACTCAGGACAGTTTACCTTTAATTAGTCCTAGTTGGTTGACAGCAAAAGGTGAACTAAATATAGATGCTTTATTAACAGCATTTCTCAAGTTTTGGCGACAACATGGAGAACCATTATTAAGTAGTGCTGCTTACCATGAAATTGCTCCGCATATAGTATTAATGGCTTTTTTACATCGTGTGGTTAATGGTGGGGGAGTTTTAGAAAGGGAATATGCAATTGGTAGCGATAGAATGGATTTATGTTTACAGTATAAAGATGTAACTTTAGGGATTGAATTAAAAGTATGGCGGGATAAAAAACGCGATCCGCAAGCTGATGGAATTGAACAATTAGAATCTTATTTAGGACGTTTGGGTTTAGATTTTGGTTGGTTATTTATCTTTGATAGGCGGAAAAATGCTTTACCAATGGAAGAAAAATTATCCACTGAAGTTGTGGTGACAGAAAATCAATATAGAATTACTGTGATTAGGGCTTGAGTTTTATATTTTTTGTTTGACGCAGAGGCGCTACAGTCGCAGAGAGGAGAACGGAAAGAGGGATTTTTGCAGATCATTTTTCTCTGTATCCTTGAAAATTGTAGAGTAAACAAAGACTAAAGACAACTTTTAGGGATTAGGGAAAAAGACGACTTTTCCCAGAATGCCTAGTATTCCTGTCACCAAAATTCCGACAATGCCAAGAAACCCATTAGTGGTAATATTCACCCGTGCATTCAGGTCATCAATACGCTTTTCTATTTCCATAACTTTAGAATCTAGGGCTTTAATATCTCCTCTTATTTCTGATTGTCCTATCTCTAGCTTATTAACATCTCTTTGTAAAGAGTCGATTTTTCCCTCAATCCTTGTCAGGACTGCTTCTAGGGAATAAGTTACGGTTTCGTTAGACATTTTACTAAACTCCTACTTTTGCTGATTTTTTCTCTAATCGACAAGGCATCAAAATTGCCCATAGGTACGACTAAGGATAACTTTTAGGGATTAGGGAAAAAGACGATTTTTCCCAGAATGCCTAGTATTCCTGTCACCAAAATTCCGACAATGCCAAGAAACCCGTTAGTGGTAATATTCACCCGTGCATTCAGGTCGTCAATACGCTTTTCTATTTCCATAACTTTAGAATCTAGGGCTTTAATATCCCCTCTTATTTCTGATTGTCCTATCTCTAGCTTAGTGAGACGCTCATTAACATCTCTTTGTAAAGAGTCGATTTTTCCCTCAATCCTTGTCAGGACCGTTTCAAGGGAATAAGTTACGGTTTCGTTAGACATTTGCTAAACTCCCAGAGTTATCCTGCCGCTATCTTAATTATTAATCTTTTTTCTAGTTTAAGACGGCTTACGGTTCACTGCCACGATTGCGCCAGACTTGCCAACCGACGTAACCGAGGAGGAGAGTCGCACCAAAGGCAAAACCCCAACCACTGGGAACATTGGAGAAACCGAGGGCTAAACTGCCCACCCAGAGAGTTAGGGCGTAGATAAATAATACTGTCAGACGGTGAGAGATACCCGCTTTCAGTAAACGGTGGTGTAAATGACGTTTATCAGCCACAAAAGGGGATTTTCCGCGTTTGAGACGGGAAATAATCACCGTGGACATATCGAGGAGAGGAACCGCGAGGATGAGATAGGGTAATAAGACGGCGGTAACGGCAACAGTAGTCACAGCAGTGGTTTTAGCCAATCCAATCACCGCCACACCCGCCAGGGTAAAACCCATAAAATAGGCCCCACCATCCCCCATAAAAATTTGAGCGGGGTTAAAATTGTAACGCAGAAAACCCAAAGCCCCACCTGCTAAAGCGGCGGCGATAATAGCGGCGGCCGGTTGTCCCATCACCAAAGTTACAATCAAAATCACCACGGCAGATATACCCGAAACCCCCGCCGCTAATCCATCTAAACCGTCAATCCAGTTAATCGCGTTAGCCATCCCCACTAACCAGAGGAGAGTAACTGGTAAACTTAGCCAATGAATTTGTAATAAATCGCCGAAGGGAATAGAGAGGAAATCGATCCTAACGCCAGCTTGCCAAGCTAGAAAAGCGACGCTAAACTGCATTACCAGACGATTGAGCGGCGAAAGATTAAAAAGATCATCCGCTAGACCGATGAGGAAAAAGCCCAAACCGCCTAGGGTTACGCCCCACACTTCCCATTCTCGATCGCTGTTTAAACCGGCAAACCCTCCCAACCACCAAACGATCAGGAGGGCAGTTAAAGCGCCGACAAAAATCGAAACTCCCCCCAGTCGAACCATAGGCCTTTCATGGACCTTCCTTTCGTTGGGTTTATCGACGTAACCGCTTTTCAGTCCGACGGTTCTGACGAGGGGGGTACTCCAAAGCACCACGGTATGGGCGATCAGAAAAGCAATTAGATAGTATAAATCTCCGGACATGGGAATTGGGGGGCGATTTAATTCACAATTGGCAACTGACAGGCAATCGCCAATTATGAATTTTTATTATCTCTCGTTTTAGGCCAAGGCGGGGACAGAAATATGGAGATGGGGATAGAGGGGGAAGCTTTCACAGAGTTTTGCTACCCGTTGACGGCAAGCAGTTCTCAGGGCTTCATCCCCTGGATTAAGGAGAATATCGGCGATAATGTTGCCAATCTCGATAAATTCCGTTTCTCCTAGTCCTCTGGTGGTCATAGCCGGGGAACCCAAGCGCAAACCACTGGTGACAAAGGGAGACTCGGGATCGAAGGGAACAGTGTTTTTATTAGCGGTAATATTGATCGTACTCACCAAGCGATCGGCCTCTTTCCCGGTCATGCCCACGGATCTTAAATCGAGTAACATCAAGTGATTATCCGTACCATCAGTGACAATTTTAATCCCTCTAGCCTTCAACTGACCGGCCAAAGCTTGGGCATTAGCGATTACTTGGCCCGAATAAATTTTAAACTCCGGTTTCAATGCTTCCCCAAAAGCCACCGCTTTCGCTGCGATCACGTGTTCTAGGGGACCGCCTTGGGTACCGGGGAAGACGGATTTATCGAATTTTTTGCCTAATTCCTCGTCTTTGGTCATAATTAAACCACCCCTAGGACCGCGCAGGGTTTTGTGAGTGGTGGTAGTGACCACATCACAGTGGGGTAGGGGGTTAGGATGATGACCAGTGGCCACTAAACCAGCAATATGGGCGATATCTGCCATCAGGTAGGCACCCACTTCGTCAGCGATGGCGCGGAATTTCTCGAAATCAATCTGGCGCGAGTAGGCAGAATAACCGCAGATAATTAGTTTGGGTTTTTCCTTGCGGGCGATGTCAAGGATGAGATCGTAGTCCAGGCGTTCGCTTTCGGGACTTACTCCGTACTGTACTACTCGGAACCATTTTCCGGAAACGTTAACGGGGGAACCGTGGGTAAGATGACCACCGTGGGAGAGATCCATGCCCATAATCGTATCGCCGGGCTGCAAGAGCGTCAGGAAAACGGCGAAATTAGCTTGGGCGCCAGAGTGGGGTTGTACGTTAGCGTGGTTTGCCCCAAATAGTCGTTTAACCCGATCGATCGCTAATTGTTCCGCTTCGTCAACGTATTCGCAACCGCCATAGTAGCGTTTTTTGGGCAGTCCTTCGGCGTATTTGTTGGTTAAAACCGAACCCTGGGCGGCCATGACGGCAGCCGAGGTAAAGTTTTCACTAGCGATTAATTCTAGGTGATCTCTTTGACGTTGCAGTTCTTTTTGCAGAATCCCTGCGATCGCTGGATCCGTCAGGGATAGTATATCTAGGTTGGTATCAGTCACGGTTACTCGATCCTTTTTTTTAACAATTTACCTGTAATCCTTGGGTCACTTTCTCCATTTTGGCACAATCTCTAATCTTCCGACACACCAGTGAGCTTAATTGTCTCTCTTAGGGATCGATGATAAATTGTCAACTGTTAGCGGTAAAATCTTCATTTTTAGTCAATAAGTGATATAGCGTTTTTCAGTCTGCTGAGGTACAAAAGTTATGGGTTTTAGGCAAAAGGCAAGGCTCTTCTGGTTTTCGTGTGTTAATTTTTGTTATGAATTAAAGCAAGCAAACAGCTTAAGTCGAAGATGTTGAAAATTGGTAAATCCATAACTCATTCTTTTAATAAGCTTTATTTTGGTATTCATTCCCTCAATT
>NZ_JADBUB010000181.1:0-5247 GCF_020245865.1 Microcystis sp. M169S2 | reverse complement strand
TCAGTTATCAGTTATCAGTTATCAGTTATCAGTTATCAGTTATCAGTTATCAGTTATCAGTTATCAGTTATCAGTTATCAGTTATCAGTTATCAGTTATCAGTTATCAGTTATCAGTTATCAGTTATCAGTTATCAATTATCAGTTATCAGTTATCAGTTATCAGTTATCAGTTCACTGTTTACTGAAAAAACTCCCCTACTTCCCCGCTCTCCTATAGTTTTTAAAGTCGTCTTTGCCAAGCAACAACTAATTTAATTTCCTCATAACTATAATTATCTCCCAGATTTTCTTTGAGAGTTTTCAGGGATTGAATGCCAACTTTTTTAATCGCTAAACGAATATATTCCTGTTTATTCTTAGAAACTAACTGATTAATATCAATTTCGTAACCAGCTTCCAGCAATTTAGCTAAATGTTCATAGATGGTTGAGACTTTTAAGCTTCTTTTGCGAGCGATTTCTTCCACATTCAAACCATCTTGATAGTATTGGAGAGTGAGAAATTGAGTAGAGGGAAGACTATCCTGACAAAAATCATTAATTGCCGCTATAAATATATCCCCATACTGTTGAACTTTGCTGTGTACTACTCCAGAAATTTGACGAAACTGCTCTAAACTCCGGGGTTTTGATTGGGCCATCAAACGCAGACTAGAATCATGGAAAATAACGTAGGGAGGAACCCCTTGACTATCAGCAATTTTTTTCCGCAGTTGTCGCAAGCGATCAAATAATAAATCACTTTCCATCGTATTGGGATTGTCGTCTCCCAAGATTTGACCGTTAGCTTTTTGGGGGACGGCAATAAACACGGAACGTTCTTTCCGCATCACTTCCCAACTGTGTTGATTAAGTTTCAAGATTCTAAAATTGTCTTCTGTTTCTACCAGTAGATTTTGTTGGACAAGGGAACGACTTAAACGTTTCCACTCCCCGAGAGTTTTATCCTTACCGATGCCATAAGTGGATAATAAATGATGTTGATATTGGGTGATTTTTTCACCTTTTCCTCCCCTGAGTACGTTGATTATGTGCATCATACCGAATTTTTGTCCCGTCCGCGCTACACAGGATAAAAATTTTTGTGCCTCGATTGTCCAATCCTCAGAATTGTTACCATTCCGACAGTTATCACAGTTACCACAGTTACCCGCAAAACTTTCTCCAAAGTAGCCTAGTACACTCGATCTTCTGCATTCAGTCCCTTCGGCATAATCTAACACCTGTCGCAATTGTTGACGAGCTTTCTGTTGTTCATTTTGCTCGGTTTTTTGGTTAATAAAATACTCAATTTTTCTGGCATCGGCAAAGCTAAAAAAGAGGGTACATTTAGCTGGTTCTCCGTCCCTACCAGCGCGGCCCGATTCTTGATAATATCCCTCTAAATTGCGGGGTAAATCATAATGAACGACAAAGCGCACATCTGGTTTATTAATCCCCATACCGAAGGCAATTGTCGCCACCATAATCTGCACATCATCCCGAATAAAACGGGTTTGATTTTCGCTTCTTTCCTGATCGTTCATACCAGCGTGATAAGGTAGGGCATCAATACCATCTTTTTGTAACTGTTCGGCAACTTGATCGACGGTTTTGCGGCTGATACAGTAAACAATTCCTGATCCTTTTTGTCCTTTAATATATTGATACAATTGCTGATAAGATTTACTGGTTTTAGGTTGAACTTCATAATAAAGATTAGGACGATTAAAACTAGCAATATGAATGGAAGTATCTCGCAATCCTAATTGTTGGATAATATCTTCCCTCACCTGTTGGGTAGCGGTGGCAGTTAAAGCGAGAATTGGCACGGAGGGAAAGCGTTGACGGACTTGTTTAATTTGTCTATATTCAGGACGAAAATCATGACCCCAATCGGAGACACAGTGGGCTTCATCCACCGCTAAACAGGCTAAACCGAGGTAATTATCAATAACAGCTAAAAACTCTAAAAAACTAGGCGATAATAATCTTTCTGGGGCGACGTATAACAGTTTAATTTTTCCTTGCAGGATTAAAGATTCTCTTTCTCTAACTTGTTTAGCGTTTAAAGTGCTATTGAGAAATGTTGCCCCGATGCCATTATCAGCTAAAGCAGTTACTTGATCCTGCATTAAGGCAATTAGGGGAGAAACCACCACCGTCACCCCTTTTTTAATTAAAGCAGGTAGCTGAAAACAGAGAGATTTACCGCCTCCGGTGGGCATAATTACTAATAAATCCTGATCATTTAAAGCAGCCTCAATTATTTGGCGTTGATTCGGTCGAAATTGATCGTAGCCAAAGTGATGTTTTAAGACTTTTTCTAAAGAGTCAATTGCAGCCATTGAGCAAGGGGAAAAATATTTTTATAGTAGTTATTTTATGGTTAGGGATTTAAGTGATCAGTGATCGGTAATCGGTAAAAAGAAAGCCAGTAGCCAAAACAACTGACCTTAAGATTGTCTCACCTGATCGGGAACACCAACAAAGGAGAGATTGGCTAATTTTTTCAGATTTTGACAGCGCAATAACTCGTTAAAATTGAGACTCGATCGCCCTTCAATTTCAGCTATAGTCTCAATAGCCGATAATAAACTTTTGGCGGCCTCGGTTTCCGTGTAACCGCGTCTAACGGCCACTTTTAGGGCTGCTTCATCCGCGTCTAATTCCCGTTGGGGGCTGCGTTTTTCGCGCCAAATCCGGTTAATTGCCAAGGCAGTTAAACCCCCCGCTACTGCCATACCGACGGCATCGGTTTGTAGGGTTTCCACGGTTAAACCGATGATACCAGCCAGAGCAATTACTCGATCGAGATCGGGTTTAAACCATTTTACTGCCGTTAAAACACAGACAGCCCTTAACAAGACTAAATCCCGTTGGGATCTTGATAATTGCCGCCAGAGGTCAAAATTAATTGGAATCGGTCTGACTCCTCTTTGCCAGGGTAGGGGAAAATTAGTTTCGATTACCTTGCTGCTTTCGGGTTTGCTGACAATGCGCGTCATCATCCGTCCCGAAGCAGGCATGAGGTCTAGTAAATGACTAATCTCGTTGTCTTGGTTCATCGATCGCCGGCCAATAGTCTTCAATCATTGAGTATAATCGCTTTCTGAGTTAATATCTCTTTTCCGACAATTTTCTCAACGAAACCGCGTGATACTAAATTCGGTTATTAAAAACTGATTATTTATTCCCCCTTTTGCCTCTTGCCGTTCGGCTGAGCTCACGGCCGAAGCCTTCTGCCTCTTGCCTCTCCTCATAAGTAGTCTATGCTCAACGGATTTAGTATGAGTCCCTACCGTTCGGCTTTGAGGGGTTTGATGCCCCGAACATCGCCCATAAATTCGTGTATCTTCCTCAAAATCCTCATGTGTTGATTATTAATGAGGGGATGAAACAACTTACCGTTCGCTCATTTCTCGAGACGAAAATTTTATAAATTGTCTCAAATGGTTTCTAGCAAAAGCATTGAGCGTTCTACTCGAATATTTATTAGTACAAAAAGACCATTTTGAGCTTAACGAATTGATTGGGGTTTGAGCGAGACAATAGGAGATCGCACTCTCGGCAATGTTCTACTTACCTTACTCCCTAAAAAGCATACAGAATAAAGGTAACAGCAACTTTAAAACCCTTCCCCTAAAAAATTAAGCGAACAATGAGTCATGAGAAGCGATCTCCGATTCCGACGGATTTAGGTGTTGACTGTTGGGTTTCCCTTTCCCCTAAAATTGAGAGGTTTTCTTTAACCTATTGATTCGCTCAACTAAACCTACAAAATTAGACTTTGATTAAGTATTGACTGATTCTAGATGCCTTAAAATCTGTTCTCTTAAATTATCCAAATAATTTTCTACCACATCCCAAACTGTATTAAGGTCAATTCCTCCTAAATAATCATGTACTAAAATATTCCTAAAACCAGAAATATTACGCCAGTCAACATCGGGAATATTTGCCTTTAATTCCTCCGAAAGCCGTTGAGTTGATTCTGCCAAGGTTTGTAAGCGTCTAATGATAGCATCGCTGATCATTGAATTAGCAAAAAACTCCTGTTTTCCTCCTTGGGAATACTCCTTAATTTTATCAATACAGTCTAAAATATATCCAAGATAAACTTGATCTTCATTCATAACTTAATTGCCTCCTTTAAAATTCGCTGTTTAATTAGATGATGAAGGCTTTTTTCAGTTACTACATCCACTTTACACCCTAAGAGATCCTCTAAATCAACTAATAATCCACCAGGAAACCAAGGGGATGTTTTAGCTAAATCATAATCAATTAAAAAATCAATATCACTATTTTCGGTTTCCTCACCTCTAGCAACGGAACCAAATACACGCACATTAAAAGCACCATGTTTGGTGGCAATTTTTAGGATATCCTCTCGTTTGTCTTGTATGAGTTGTTTTAGGGTCATAAAATAACATCCATCCCGAAGGTTTTTAATGAACAATTAACAGACTAGACTAGAAAAAACTAAATACTGATAACAATTATCCTAGGTTGAATTGACCCAAGGAAACCCCACAAAAAGCCATGAGAAGCGATCGCCGATTCCGACAGATTGAGGTGTTGGCTGTTGGGTTTCCCTTTCCCCTAAAATTGAGAGGTTTTCTTTAACCTATTGATTCGCTCAACCCAACCGACGGACTCAACCCAACAAAAAGGACTAGACCGCGCCTAATTGCCGTAGGGCTTCCATAATCTCTTCATATAACGCCGTGTTTCCTTGCTGGCGGAACAGTTCGGCGGCTTGTCGGAAATCTCTGATCGCTTTTTCCGTTTCTTGTCGAGAGTAATAAAGAACCCCCCGATTGGCGTAAGCCAGGGCCAATTGGGGATTAATGTTGATCGCCTGATTGTAATCGGACAGGGCGAGGTCAGGTTTCCCCTGTACGGCGTAAAGAACCCCCCGATTGATGTAAGCTTCGGCCAATCGGGGATTAATGTTGAGCACCTGATTGTAATCGGACAGGGCGAGGTCGGGTTTCCCCTGTTCGCCGTAAAGATTCCCCCGATTGTTGTAAGCCTGGGCATCTCGGGGATTAATGTTGATTGCCTGATTGTAATCGGATAGGGCGAGGTCGGGTTTCCCCTGTACGGCGTAAAGAACCCCCCGATTGTTGTAAGCCAGGGCCAATCGGGGATTAATGTTGATCGCCTGATTGTAATCGGACAGGGCGAGGTCAGGTTTCCCCTGTTGTTGGTAAAGAAGCCCGCGATTGAGGTAAGCCTCGGCGTATCGGGGATTAATGTTA